>NZ_NPFZ01000020.1:0-105745 GCF_002259425.1 Rhodococcus sp. 14-2470-1a | reverse complement strand
CGCGGGATTGATATCGAGCAACGCTCCGACGTGTTTCCGAGCGGCGACCTTGGTGTCGCCTGCCCCGGCCAGACGGTCCCGATACATCCGAACCGCCCGCTCACGAGTCTCGGCATCGAACTTCCTTGGTGCACCCATACCTGCATTCTCCTGGTGAGATCACAGTCTCCACCAGTCCCAGGACAGTTCAAATCGTGCGTGTCCTCTAACACTAAGCTTCACGCCGTAGTCGCTCGCTTCGGACAGCACGGTTCAAACTCAGGTCTCCTCATGCGGATGCTGGCTACATCACGAATCCGGCTACTCGGTTCAGCATTTTTCCAGCTTCCCGGTCCAGCGACTTCAACCCCCGCTTTTCGAGCTGCTCAATGATCATCCGCTTCAGGCCCATCTCCGACGCCACCTGCGACACCGTCCTCGGCTTCGCCCCGCCGATCCCGTATCTCCTGATCAACACCGATGCCTCCCTCACATCGATGGCTGCCAGGCACCGCAGCATCCCGTCCAACTGATCCGGTGTCCCATACTGCGCCTCCGACAGAATCTCCTTCACCGTCCGAGTCCGCGCCGCAGACACCTTCGTCGGCACCATCTTCGACTGCGGAATGACGATCGGCTCGATCGGCGTCGGCTCTACCGGCGGCTTCGGAGAAATTGGCGCCGACTGATCCAACCAACTCGCCAACACAGCACCCGCATCAGCAAGCTCGACGTCCACGACCTCCTCGGCCACACGCGTCAACTCATCCAGAAACGCCTCATGCGCCCCCAGCGACGGATCCTCGTTCGTCCCCGCCACATACATGATCACGAACGCCGCAGGCCGACCATCAGGCTTCAGACGCAGAATCCGGCCCATCCGCTGAATCATCTGCCGCTTCGACGAACTGCTCGCAATGATCACCCCGACATCCACCGCCGGCACATCGATACCCTCATCCAGCACCCGCGGCGCCACCAAAGACCTGAGCTCACCACTGCGGAACTGCTTCAGAATCCGCGTCCGCCCAACCCGATCCAAATGACTCGAATACTGATGCGCCGCCACCCCACCGGCCACGAGCACCTCGGCACCCTTCGCTGCAGATTCCTTCGTCTCCGAGAACACGATCGAACGCTCCGACTTCGCCAGCCCCGGCGTGATCGCCGCCAGCGCCTGCAACTTGCCCTCACAGTCCGCCAACAACGCCCGCCGCTTGCTGAACGCCGACAGGTATCGACTTGCCACCCGGCTCGCCGGCAGATGCCGCTCCTTGCTCAGATCCACCGCGTTTTTCATGAACTCACCGAATGGCTCAGCAGCGCAGCCATAGTCGTAGATCAGCGTGTTGCGCAGCGACTTCGCCTTCTCGTCCAAGTCCTGGAACTTCGCCGCCTCGTCCGCCGAGAACGGCACCGCCACTGTCATCACCCGCACCGGCGCCAGGATCCCGTCACGTCTCCCCCGCGCGGCATCGCAGCCCTTGACGAGGTTCTCGAAGTACGGCATCAAATGCGTGTCGACACCGTCGTCTTGACGCTCCAAGGTCGCCGTCAACCCGAGTCGTTCCTCGAACCGGTTGATCAGGACCTTTGCGAATGAACCAGCCCCGTAGCGATGTACCTCGTCGGCAACAAGCAACGCACCGGTCCGCGGCATCGGTGCACCCGGCCGGATCGCCGACTGAATCGTCGTGATCAATACGTCGTACTGCCGGAACGTGTCGTTGTGACCGTTCCCCCGCCGCCCAGTCCGCACACTCGGCAACGCCTTGACCATCGCCGTGTACCACTGCTCGAGCAGATCGATACTCGGCACCACCACCAACACCTGCCGACCACGACTGACCGAATCCAGCGTTGCCGCCAAGCCCACATGCGTCTTCCCGGTACCGGTGACTGCCTCGACGATCGCGCGATACCCCGACGACACCCACTTCTCGAACGCTTCCTTCTGCCAGTCCCGCAACCCCTCGGACCGGCTGGCCACCTGCGTCATAGCGTCAACCCCTGCGGCCGCACCCATTCCTCCACACCGTCACGTTTCCGTTTCGCCAACTTCTTCAGCACCACCAGATCGGACAACAACTGATCCGCCTTCTCCGGCGACAACCCCGTCACCCGCTGACACCGTTCCAAGGTCAACGGCGCATTCGGACGCGCCGCCGCAACCGCAATCTCGCGTGCACCCGCCCACGATGCCGCCGGCAGCGCGTCCAATTCGGCCTGCAGGGAAGGACTGCCGCTGATCACCACAGGTTCGGTCGTTGTGACCCGCCGTTTCCGCGGCATCACATCCGGCGTCGGAGCCGGCCGTCTCTTCTTCGACGCTCTCAGCGCATCGTCGCGTGACTTGATCTCCGCGAGCGCTTCCTGAACGGCCTCGGGCGTGACCTCGCAGTCCTCGACGGTCTGCGCGACGGAGAACTTGTTGCGCTTCTGCGAATACCGAATGGCCGCAATGAGATCCTCACGCGGCATCGTCCGAACCGGCTTGGGCGGCGCCGGAGCATCGTCGGGTTCGTCCTCGACGCGGTCTACATCTTCCGAGTCTTCGTCGTCGATAACTTCGTCGACAGTCTCGATGACCTCGGGCAACGGAGCCAGCTCCACCTCGGTCTGCGACGGCGCAGGCGCCTCGACGCTGACGAGTTCGATTGCGTCGTCGTCGACCTCAACGTCATCGGAATCGCGCACCAGGGTGATCGGCGACCAGGTCGCAGGACCCGAACCCTCGACGACCACGGCAACCTCGTCGGGCAGAACGCCGACGGAGTCGAGGATCTGGGTGATGGTGTCGAGCGCCCGTTCCCGATCTAGCGCAAAATCCGACGCTCGCACACGGTGGAACAGCCACCCGCTGCGTCGCAGTTCGAATTCACGCTCCATGCGTCGGAGCAGCTCGTCGGTGTCGGTTTCGCTGTCGTCGTCGCACTCGATCGCGACCCGCACCGCTGCCCCGGTGACGACGAGATCGATGGTCATCTCGTTGACGTCGACACGGGGGTTGACGTGATAGCCGCGATCGCGCAGGGCGAGGAAGACATCCTGCTCGAAGAGCGATCCGAAGTCCGGATGCGGCGTCGTCACCGATACTGCCTGGGGCATCGCCGGGACCGGAACCGTCGGCGACGCTTCCACATACGAGAGGAGGGAGCGTCGGAGATCGTTCGCCGACAGGCTGTCGATGGTGGCGGAGTGGAACAGCCAGAGTTGATCCCGTGCACGCGACGCGGCAACGTTGAAGCGGCGTTTGTAGAGGTCCGCGGTCATTGCGTTCGACGACGACCCGGGTGCGATCACCATCGACAGGAACATCACGTCGCGCTCGTCGCCCTGGAAGTCGGGCGGGGTGCCGACGCGCAGGCGTCGCTCGTCGACCTGCTCGGACGGAACCCGCTCGAACAGAAGCGATCGGATCAGATCCGCCTGCGCTGCACTCTGCAGGACAGCGACGCCGAAGGTCTTGTCGGCGTAATCGGGTTCCGCGAGACACACGACGAGCTGGTCGACGAGTGCGTGCGCCTCGGCGGCATTGGTGAGGCGCGTGCTCGATCCGGACGTGGTGGCGTCGTCGACGAAGGTACTTCGAAGCGGCTGTAACCGATCCGCGCCGAATTGACGAACGGGCACGAGCGGTAAGCGATCGTAGAACTGCGACGACGACCATTCGATGATCTCCGGCATCGAGCGGTAGTGCTCGCGCATTCTGACGATGTCGCCGAATCGTGCACGCAGCAGCGAGAACAAACTTGATTTTGGTGTCAGCATCATCCGGGTGCTGATCGGGACATCCGGAAGCAGGTCATCGAGGCGGTTCAGCACCGACTGCAACGTGTAGTTCTTGATTCCCGGAGGGGCGCACTGCTTGTCGTCACCGACCAGAATGACCTTCGGCGCAAGCCACATCAGCAGCAGGCTGGTGACCTCCGACTGACTGGCCTCGTCGACGATGACGACGTCGAACGCGTTCTGTTGCGGCGGAATCGACGACAGCACCTGGGCCATCGGCATCACCCACGCCGGCACGACGGTCTGGGCGTCTTTCATCGCTGCACGCGCCGCGACGCGATACCGCTGGGCGAGGGCGTTGGTGCCCAGGCCTGCGTTGGACATGTTTTCCTGATACGCGCGCAGAGCGGTGACCTCGCGATTGGTCATGCGCTGCAAGCACTCCTGCCATGCTTGCTCGGCGGCAAGTTGTGCGGTCAACGAGGAGATCTCCTCGTCGAGGGCGTCGAGCTCGGAATCGAGGTTGTCGTTCTGGTCAGGCTGCTGGATGCCCTCGACCCACTGCTTGGTCCAGCGCCACGTCCAGGCTTTGACGAAGGTGTCGGTTGGGGCGATGAGTCCGTCCTCGACGGCTCGGGCGAGGTTCGGCGCGATGCTGGTCAGCGTCTCCAGAACTGCGGTGCCACCTACTGCCGGCTGCAGGTCAGCGGCGAGCCTCTCGTAGGCGTCGGCGTCACCGGTACGCAGTGCTACGACGAGATAATCGGAGTTTGGGACCTCGACCGCCACCCGATCGGCTAGGGCTTTCAGCTCGGCACGTGCGGATGCGGCGTCGGCGCGATCGGTGAGGGCCGTGACCTCGGTGGCGAGCGTGATGGCGTCGGCGAGCGTCGTGATCTGCGGTAGGGACGGGACGACGGCGCCGAGGGCCGCGGCGAGCTCGTCGCGAGCAGTGGCGAGACTGCCCGTCGCGAGAACCTGATTCCAGACGGTGTGCAGGGTGTCGACGCGTCGGCTGCGACTGTCGATCCCGTAGCTGGGAAGTTCGATTCCGATGCTGCGCAGCAGGTGTGCGGCATCGTCGACGGCGACGAGGGATCTGATGTGTTCGGCGACGAGGCGCAGTTCGCCTGCACCGGTGGGTTCGACGCCGTCGACGGTGGCGTCCACGTCGGGACGATCGCCGGTGTTGCCTGCCTCATGGAGCCGGGCACAGGCGTCGAACGCGTTGAGAGCCTGCCTCGACGCAGGAGCCGCCACCTGGTGCGAACCGACGGCAGCGTCGGCGCTGACGGCGACGGACAACATGGCCGAGACCGTCTGCACGCGAGACCACATGGGCCCCAGCGCGCCGGACAGCAAGCCGTCGGCGAGAGCTCGATAGTCGGGACCGAAGGACTCGACGGTGCGGGCACGATCGGTCAACGCCTGCGCGGACGGGAGGATGTAGTAGAGCTGGGTCGGGTCGATGGCGTCGAGGCCAGGGATCGACGATGAGCCGTGCGCGCCGCGGCACAGTGCCCGAATCTCGTCAACGGTCGGGAGATTGGGGTTTTGATGCGTGCTGCTGAAGAGGGACGCGAAGGCGACGTCGTCGAACGGCGCCTGCTCGACGTGCAGCGGGCCCGGGATCCAGCCGAGTTGCTCCTGCTGGGCGTTGAGCTTGGCGATGATGGCCGCGAGTGTGCCGGTGTAGGTGGGCGAGGGCGAGTGGATGTCGGCTTCGGAGGATCGCGCGAGACGCATCTGCTCGACGAGCTTGTGGCGCTGTTCCTTCGCGCTGAAGCGCTTGCCGACGAGGCTTTCGATCGTGCGCTGCGAATCTGCTGGGTCGAACGAGGCCTTGCGGGCGGCGATGGTGGAAACGCTCTCATCGAGCTCGGCCGATCCCCCACGTGCCATGTCGGTGACGGAGACGCAGAGATCCTGCAGTTCGGCGGGCAGCTTGTCCTTGAGGACGCGCAGCGCCTGGGCCTTTTCGCTGGTGACGAGGATGCGCTGGCCCTGAGCCATCAACGCGGACATCAGGTTTGCGATGGTGTGGGTCTTGCCGGTGCCGGGTGGGCCTTCGACGACGACGCCGGTGTCGTTCATGACGCGGTTGTAGATGCCGGCCTGGGCGCGGTTGGCCGGGAGCGGGAAGAGCGGCTCGGCGCTGGGGGTGGCGCTGACGTTGGCGTCGAGCCAGTCGCGGCGCGTGTTGTCCTCGATGCCTTCGACGAGATGGGACAGGCCTACGGGCAGGGGTGCGCCGTTGTCGAGGTCGGCGATCATGGCGTCGTAGTAGGACACCAGGGCGTAGGAGCTGCGTTTGCGCAGGACGAGGGCCGGCGACATGCGGAGGGTGTCGGCGGTGGAGCCGGCGGGCTTGTCGTGGTCGGCGATGACGGTCAGTGGCTGCTTCAGCGCGGATGTGGCCCACTGGCCGAGCAGACGCGGGATGTCCGACGAGAGCGACGACGAGGTCAGGTCGGTAAGGCTGCGGTGCAGGGCTTTCGTGCCGGCGCGGTCGAAACCGGGGAGGTCGAGGAGGATCTGCACGTCTTCGAGGCGCGGGGTGCTGGCCGGTGCCACGGTGACGAGGAGGTCGCCGGTGGAGTCCTCGCGACTGATGCTGGCCTGCTGGGTGATGAGGTGCGTGGCGATGCGCTGGTCGCCGACGGTGGCGTCCAGATAGCCGGAAGCAATGACGAGCTCAAGGGACTCGGGCTGGGTGTCGAGGTCGTGGAGCATGAGGTCGACGGATCGGAACAGTTCGGCGAAGGGGCGGCGTGCTTTGTCTTCGAGGGCCCATCCTGCCCAACTGTGGAGCCACTCATGAGCCTCGGTGGGGGCGTTCTTCGCAAGGGTGGGCGGGGTGGTGGTCTCGTCTACATGCTTCTCGAGCTCTGCAGGCAGGCCTGGGGGCTGCTCGATACTCGTGCGCGGAATGCGAACCGCCACGTCACCGGGGGCGACATCGGTATTGACGTCGAGGGGTCGGGCATCGTCGAACAGCCACTCGACGCGGGCGTCAGTCCCGTACTGCCGAATCGGCTTGGACTGGGCACCAACAGTCTCGCGCAGGAACTCGAGCAGGCGCCGTACGCGACCGCGTAGTTCAGCGTCATCTGAAGCCGACATCGAATCCTCACATTTCGAACTAACTTGATCGGTACTCAACTTATAGGTGGTGGGTGACAAACGTTGGACGGCTCACAGCCATTGCAGATACCCAGATCGTCCAGCCCAAGAGCGGAAGCCCGGCCCCAGCAGCAAGTTTCTGCTCGACGTCCGTGACATACACCCCGCGGGTTTCGGTACCCAGCCGGAGAATTCATTCACGTGAATGAACTTTCGGATCTAGACAAGGGTCTCCACGTAGGACGACGGTGTGCCCAGCAACATCGAGTAATGGAACGTTGGCCAGTCTCGGGCATAGTGGGGACTTCGGCGGGCCACGCCGAATCCATCGCCGCGAAGGAGCGCCGAACGAATGAGGGTTGTCTTTCTACACGGTCTCGGCGATGGAGATCCCGAACTCGGCTGGCTGGACGGCCTCAATATCGGTTTGACGCAGGCGGGCTTTGCCCCGGTCGACTCCGACAAGGTCATCGCCCCTCGGTATCGCTCTCACTTCGAAACGGCTGGCATTTCGGCGAAAGTACCCCCAGTTACCTACAAAACTAAAGATGACTCAGACGCGCGCCTCGCCTTCGAGCGACGCCAAGCCGCAGTCCAGAGGTTTCTGGGATACGAAGCAGGGGTGGGGACGTTCGGTTATGGCCGGGTCCCCGACGCGCCCGTCGCCGTCATCCAGCAGGCCGCCATCAAAGCTGTGCCCCTCTTCGACCTCCCACATGTCAAGCGCTACATGCAGGATGAAGGTCTACGCGGAGCAATACTGAAATACATCCTGGACCACCTGCCTGGCACAGGCGAGATCATCCTCATCGCGCACAGCCTCGGCAGTGTCGTGGCGATCGACCTGCTGGACAATCTCCACCCGGGCTTGCACGTCCGCCGGTTCGTAACCATCGGAAGCCCGGCCAGTGCGAAAGCGATCCATGTCGGCAGCGACCGCCTCCTGAAGCGCTTCCCATACGGCCGGGTAGACGACTGGTCGAACTTCTTGGACACAGGTGATCCGGTGACCGCGGGACGAGGACTCGCATCCACTTTCCAAGGCGCTCAGGACTTCACCGTCGACATCGGCCACAAGCACGACTCCAAGCTTTACCTCGGCCACACCTCGATAGCGAAACTCATCGCGCAGACGCTGTATCCGACCAACTCCGTTGCGTTGCGCGGCGGAGACATAGCTGTGCGCCTGACCGACAACGAAGCGACGATCCTTCTGTCTCTGCACTTTGCGCACGCCGTCCAGCGTCACATCAAGGACAAGGACGCGGCAGTACGGTACGCGAGTGCACTGACCGCCCAGCAAGATGAAGTCGTTGCCCAGGTCGAAATGAACGCAGGTTCTGTGGGTATTGCCCGCGAGCTCGCCGAACTCGCCGGTGGCACTCTCCCTCGGCTCCCTCATCGGTGGAAGATGCATGAGGCTGTGGGCGAACTCGTCGTTCTTTCTCTCACCAATCTTGTAGAACCTTATGAGATCGATGTCGAGCGCGCACCCAGGGAGGCGTTGCTCGACATGGCCGTCGAGCTGGGATTCCAGCGATCGACCGGTACAAAGATCGGCGACGCGATCGAGGAGGTTAAAACCCATATCGGCCGCAAGAGCGGCCTGCCGTGGGGTCGTGTGCTCACTGCTGCGGCGGGCGTCGCCATCATCGCTGCGGGACCTGTCGGACTTGCGTTGGCAGCCCCAGTGGGAGTCTTCGGTGCGGCGGCGCTGACCGGTGGACTCGCGGCGCTCGGGCCGGGCGGAATGGTGGGCGGGCTCGCGATGCTCGGCGGACTTGCAGGTACCGGCGCGGCAGTGGCGACCTCCGCAGCCACCTTGAGCGGAGGACCAGTCGAGCCGGTGGCCGATTCCAACGCGCTGGTCCTCAGAGTGGCTGCCGAATACGCGCGCAAGTCGCTCGATCTGCCGTACGACAAGGGCCTGTGGTACGACATCACCGACCTGGAATCGCAACTTTCAGCGCGCGTCAACCGGCTTGCCGTGTACAGCGATCCCGGTTCGCCCAAACTCGAAAACCTCAGAGTCGGCCAGCGCATCGTGGCGCGGCTGATGGACTTCATGCTCGAAAAGAACCTCGGACCAGCCGAATTGGTTTCGGCAGAAGTAGATGTCGATCGCGCCATCGAGAAAGCGCGGAGAACTATGGACGAGGACGCCCGTTTAGAGGCGTGGAACCGAGGCTAGGCTGCGTCAGACGGAAAGAGCGGGCATCACGACCAGTGACCCGTCCTTTTTTCGTGCGATCTCGACCGCAACATCGTCACGGTGATCGCTCTTCAAAATTTTGTCGCTCAGCGCGCGCACCCTTCGAGACGTTTGAAGGATGCTGTCGACCTCGCTCGATTTGAATACGAAGTCACGCACTCCGTGGGAGCGATCGACCTCCAGTTTGGACAGACGAAGTAGCACGTCACTCAATCGATTCTGCAGCAAGTCCACTCGCTCCCTATTCCGCTTCAAAGCGCCGCTGAACCGCTCGAATGCGTTGTCAGGGTTCAGCTGAGCATGCTCGATCGCTTGCACCACCGCCAGACGCTTGTGTAGTTCGAAAGCCAACCTCGCGAGATCCACGTGCGAGTGGAATTCCCCGTGATGCTCACCGATGCCAGGGAACGCCTTCTCTAGATGCGCTGCTTCAGCTCGTTTTTTGGTGAAAGCCCGCAGGCGCGACTCCCATTTCTGGATGCGCGCTTCAGCGTTGGCCAGACCGACATTGATCTGAAACGCAGCCGTGTCCAAACCGAGCGCGACACCAATCCTTCCTTGGTCGAGAAGTATGTTCGCGGCGCTGTCTAGGCTGGTGGTGCACGCATTGAGGTTGGATCGCTCGATCCGCAATGCGTCGTCTTTGAGCTCCTTGAGCAAGCGATCGGTGCCCCGCCTGTCGCTTTCGGCGAGTGCGTTCAGACCCGCTGCGACCGCCATGAGCAATAGAGGCGCGGCTGCAGTCACGGCACCGATTCCACCGCCGCCAGCGACGTTTCCGATTGCAGGCAGGTAGTTCTTCACCGCTGTCGCACCCTGGAGCAATCCGACACCACTTCGAGCGTTCACCTTCGAGGTTTCAAGTCCGCTGTCGAGCAGCGTCGCAAATTTTGCCGGCATAACGAGCCGGAACAGCGCCTCTCCTGCGGAGACAAGAACCGAATCCGGGGTTGCATCAATCAGCTTCGCCAGATTCACCGCAAGCGGGCTGGCACTGCCGAGGGAAAGTCCGCGGGATAGGTCGGCTGTTTCGGGGACGGGGTGGGCTTCCAACGTTGCGAGCGGGGTATCGACCAATGCTGCAAGTGCGGTCCTCAATTCTGCCAGCCTGGCGGGCGACATGGCACCTTCGTCTGGTATTGGTACCGCTTCCCCTTCACTCGTTCCAAGCGTCCAAACCGGAATCGCATTGTCATTGTTCGCCATTACGACCCTTCCTCACTCAACTGCCGCCAACACTAGCTGAGCAGATATCCCGGGTTTCTGCGGTGACCACGAGAGCGTTATTCAGTTGCCGCAAAGATTGGGATCGGTGATGTATCCGGCCTCGCAACCTGACTGGGTCTGGATGTCGCCCGATGTCGGTGGCTCGCCGCAGGCGATGCCGCATCTGTCAGCACCGATGACAAACGATCCGTCGGGCCAGTAGCAGCTGTCGGCCGAGCAAGAGTAGCCGCGAGTCGACGAAGTGCCCACAGGGGCTTGGGGTGCTGCGTCAGGATCTGGGTAGCTCGCGCCGTTGAACGGGTTCCGGCATAACGTGCCGTCACACTCGAACGTATTGGCTTCCCTCTCGGAACGCAGGTAGCCATCGCCGTCGAGCTTGTCGAAGCACCACTGGGAAAACTGCGTACTCCCGTCACTCCAACGTGCAGGGCCTGGGGTTCCGAATAGACATTCGAGAACGTAGGGCTCGGCGACGACTTCGGGTGTCGGCTCGTCGGTCTGCTCTGCGATTGGGGCCTCGATCGACGGGATAGTTGTCGTCGGCTCAGGGGGCGTTGTCACCGGAGCCGGACCAACTGAGGTCGAGGGAAGCGTCGTGTCGGGCGTCACCTGTCCGGACGTGGTAACCGCTGTGCTGCACCCGACGAGCATCCAAGCGCACGTGAGCGCAGTGATCAACCACGAGACACGCATCGATTGCGCTCCGATCATGAAGAGACGAGGGGACTCTTTTAATCCCGCAGTTAATCGCGCCAGAAGAGTTGTTGTTACATCACCTCGTTCGGTCCTGGAAGAACCCGAAATCGCAGCGACAGGGACGCTACGTGGTCGAACTAGCCGGGCTCGGGTTCTACTCGTCCACGACGCTGTCAGAAGTCGCTACGCCGGGGACACTCTGGCTTATTCGTTGATGGCCTCGGCGCACTGTAAGGCGGCCGTCCAGAACTGGCCCAGATCGAGTTCCGACACCTTACGCCCGGGCGCTGAGGCGGTGTGGTCTTGATCCAAGAATGCAGCCAATGAAGAGAACCCGCCATGGTGTTGAATCTGGCTGTAGTTGTTCCACGTTCCAGATGCCATCAGAGCGCCAGACTTGTTCACCCACAGATACATTGGCGCGAATCGATACCCGTATGGGTGGAAGAAGATGCCGCCTGACGGTGCCGTCCCGAACCAGAAGTCACTGTGACTCCCGCGTGATTCGTCCAACGATTCCTGCAAGGTGAACAAGCGAGCGGCGCGTTCAGTATCTGCCTCCGATGCAAAAGCGTCCAGAAACGACTCTTTAGTCCACGCGCGACCGCCACCCGAATTGCCTGATCTCGCCTTCGCCGCCGCGAGTTCACCGCCGTAGGTGGACGCGACGAGAATCTCGAGGTTACCTTGCCTTGCGTACGCCAGTTGGACTGCCGTAACTCGTAGTTCGTCCCGAGTGATCCGATTGAGGTACTCGACCAGGCGGCGTAGGTCGGCGTCGATGCGATCGACTGCCAAACACAGATGGATGCGGCCGGCTTCGATGCCGGCCGACAACTGATCAAGACCTCCTTCGTCGAGACCCGAAAGAGGCTGTCCACCATGCCGAGCCCACTGGCTACGGAACCATGCTTCACCGTCGACAGAGATTGCCGACGCATAGTCCAGGACTTGACCGATGACCATACGTCGTCGTTCGGAGTTGGATGCAAGCTTGCATTCGACGACCGTGATCGACCCGTCTCGATCGACGATGCACACGTCCGCGGGGCCGGCCGACGTCGAGAATTCACGCACCGTCAGTGCCTCACCCGAGACCCCAGGTACGTGTTCGGGTGCGGCCGCAATGATGCGCTGCAGGTGCCCCTCATTGTCGTACGCGGACATCTCAGGCGACGACCACGCACCATCGGACCCCCACTCGCGAACGAGGAGGCCTGCCGTTCCGTTGTCGGTCACGATCACTCCATCTCATCGATCCGCTAGTCAACCCAACCTACGGGACCGACGTACCAAGTCGCACCCCCGCGTTGGGGACCGCCACACCGCTACGATTTCCCCCAAGTGGCGCACGCCAAGGGCATGTGTCTACACGCTCCGTTGACGAGGGTCGCGGTGGGGAGTACCGCGTCGAGGAAGACTCGCGTGTCGGACCAGCGTGCAATCCTGTCTTCATGCCGAACGGACGCAACTCAGACCCTACTGTAGTCGCCGACAAGATTGCGCGAATCCGGGATCCCCACGTCCGCCCGTTGAACGCGCTGGCAGACGCCATTGCGGATTCCGTCGGCCTCCCGCATGGCCACATTCCCTACGTCGATCCAGACCAAGGGGGTATCCACGCACGGATGTTGGTGCTGCTCGACAACCCCTCCACCAAGGCAGAGAGCGGAACGGGTTCCGGACTGCTGAGCCTGGACAACAATGACCGTACGGCTCGCAATTGCCGTGAAGCATATGAGCGCCAAGGCGTTTCACACGCGGACGTGGTCCACTGGAATGTCGTTCCCTTCCCCGTCGCAGGCGTCAAGAATGGCGGTTCAACTCCTGCAGAACGAACTCAGTCCGTGCGATGGACGACCGAATTCGTCGACCTGTGCCCAAACATCGAGATCGTTCTATTGCTCGGCGCCGCCGCTCGAGACGGTTGGGCTCGCGCGAGTATCCAGAGAGACTTCTATGTCGTTCCAGGAAAAGTTCCGCACTGTTCCGCACGGGGACTGAACACCGGTGGCGGGCGCGAACGTTTCGAGGCAGCTATTGCACAGGCCGCACAGATGCTTCGATGACGGCGCGCATGGCGACAGAGCGCCCGAAGCCCACGCCCGACTCCTGATCATTTGCCCAGTTGGAAAAGCGCCTTGTCCACGTCGCGGGCAGACCAATCCTTGCCACGGTTGCGTACCTCGACCCGCAGCTTCTCGACGGTCGTCATGTATCCGCGATACCACCCCTTGGACGTGTCGACGGCCAAGCCGAGAAGCCCGAGCGCCTTGAGAGCCCGTTTGTCGTAGATGGCCATTCGACTCGGCGCAGCCGCGAGAATGAGCGCCGAGGGCAACGCGCCGCCGTTGACGCATCCGGGCAATTCGATCAGCGCCTGTCTCGCTCGACCCGCAGCGGTCGGGACGTCCACCGAGAGATCATTTGCTGCCACGTACATCGCGGCGGTGACGACTCTGACGTCGGAGTCGCGCATAGTGTGAAGCGCCATCGCCCAAGGAGTATCGGCCCGGAGTCGCTTCCAGAAGAGCAAAGCGCCAATGTCGGCCTTACCGATGTTCCGCGCGCACTCGACTCTGGCTACGACGTCGAACAGAACCTCGTCGTACGAGTCGGACACCGTACTTTCGTAGTCAGCGTGTGCGACCAGCAGTTTCCCGATGACGTCGTTGTCGGGGGCGCTCACGCCGCGACCGCTGACTTCAGCACAACTTCGAACCGGTTCGATTCCTCGCAAACGCAGCCGACGCCGTACTCGCGCAAAAGCTCGACTAGATCGTCAGCCGGGCGATCGGGTAGAAGCATGCATATCGACGGACTGGTCTCGATGTGTCTGCGGTAGTCCAGCAGCTGCCCTAATGCCATTCGAACTGCCTCTCGTGACGCCGACGCTTTGGCTTCGTACAGGACGTTGTTCGTGTGATCGAACAGGTCCACCAGCAACGGCCGATTCACACCCTCGACCTGCAGCTGAAAGCCACTCAGGTCCAAACCCTCGGGACGTAATCGCGCAACGAAACGGTCGACCAGTTCCGATTCGGCACGGCGCGCTCGGTAGGAAGCAAACGATTCCACGTCGTAGCTCGGGGTCATGTTTCGCTGCAATGGAATTCGACGAGATACCCGCTGTTGCCGGGACTGGGTCGACCACCCAACCACGGATTTCGGGTCCGACGACCCAGATCGTCGACGTGCTCGCCCCAAAGGTCTTCGAGCGACGCTGCGGACGGGTCGTAGATGCGCCTGCCGGAACCGAGTACCGGAAACTTGAATTCCGGCAGAGCTTGACGTAGCTCCTCGATCGTCAATCGATCATCGTCACCGACCATCACGTCCCAGGTGACATCGATGTAAGCGGTTCGCTTTCCAGTTCCGGTCCAGTGATCGTCCATAACGACCCCGTCCTTGGTGATGCTGGCACTGGCAACGACGCCCCTAAGATTTCCTGTGCGCAACAGAAATACTCGGTCACCTGCAAGCGGACTGTCGTATCCACGACCGAAACTCCAGGAACTGTCGTACAACCTTCCGTCGGCCGTCGTGTCGATCATCGCCTGGCGTTCGTCGGGGTCCAATCCCTCCGGACTGCCATCCCAGAGTGCGAAAAAACTCTTGCTGGGTTCGAGAGAATCAGTCACCGGCACTCCTTCAACTTCACAGTGTTCGGATCCCCAACCGCCTCTCCACGGTTGCACAGAGTCGCGCCTCTCGCAGACAGTTCGGTTTCGTTGCAGGTAAGAAGGGGTTACTGAAAAACGTATTCGAGCAGTCAGGTCGCGCCGGAGGTCGGGCACTGGGAAACGCGAATGTGACAGGCATGCGCGGCGTCGTCGTCGAATCCGTCGACGTCGGACTCGACGAACCTCACATCGTCGACGGTGAGGAACTGCAGCAGTGGTTTCGCGATCAGGGCGCCACAGAGGTCACCGTCGTCAAGAGGCCGGCACTACCTCAACGAAACGCTTGAAGGCGAAGGAGCAGATACTGGACCAATGTCGATGCAGCGGATCCTGACAGAACTGCGGACCTTGGACGGCGTCCTCGAACTCGCACCCGAGCCGGGGAGCGAGCATCCCCAGATCTCGTGGGGCGATCACTTCTTCTATTACGTGCCCGACGGCCAGGTTCCGAACAACCGTCAGCCATACGCGACGATCGTGACCAAGGACTATCCGGACGATGCGGCTTCTCGTCTCGATTCACCTGATCGCTGGCGAGTGAACATCCACGTCGGATCGCGTGCCTTCACCGACCTGATCGGCTACGCGCCGGGCGATATTGATGCGGCAACCGTGGATTACAGCACCGCGGACGTGTTCAACCCGCACCCGCTGTACGGCGCGCACGGCTGGGTCTGCGTGGTGAATCCCGGCGAGTCAACGCTCGATCGCACGCTGGATGCTCTGCGCGGCGCACATCTCGATGACCGACGACGCGTCGAGCATCGGCAGCGATGAGGAAAATCTGACTCGGAAGAACACCCGCAATAGTCTGGTCGACGAGCGCGACGATCGGACCCGCTTCGTGCACATCGAGCTGTTCACGACCTGACAGGGATTGGCGGTCGACCAAACCAAAGACCGACCAGACGACCGGGTCGAAGCCTCAACTATTGCAACGCCTCCGCCGCTGGTGCGTCCAAGGACTGTGCGCGTGTAGCCCGACGGTCCTATTCGGCACGCTTCAGGTGCTGGTCCACTGATTCGCGGCCGGTGAGGAGCAGGACGAGGCGCCCGCCGGGAAGGGTGACTTCCGGGCCCTTTCCGATGCGAAAGTCCATGTCCGACGCTACGGCGGTGTGTCCGCGCAGATCGACGCCGAAGTGTTCCATTCGGTTCTTCGTTTTGATGACATTCAGCGTCGTCAGTAATTGCTCCGGGGTGGCGGTGTGGGGGCGGCCGAGCCCCTCAGTGAGATCGAGTCCGTGAATGACGTCGTGACAGAAGGAGTCCGCGAGGTCTCCGCCGGGGACCTTCCATTTCGTGGAGACGTTGGCGTGCAGCACCTCGACCAGCTGGGCGCGCGTCATGCGCGCGATGTCCCGGCGCGCCAATCGGTCTGCCGCACGGTCGAAGTCTCCCCGCGCCGAGATCATCGCCATCATCAGCCTGGGCAGTCCGATTCTGAAGGGCATGGACAGGTGCGCCGCCAGATGTTCGACGGTCCAGCCGTCGCACAAGGTCGGGTGCGTCCACTCCGTCTCGCTCAGATTGCCGAGCAGCTCCGCAGTAGCTGTTCGCTGGTCCCGTGTCATGGCGACGAATTTGTCGTCGGTTACGTTCTCGGTCACGCTGGTCTGCTCCTAGCCGCGGTTTCGGGTGGTCTGGGGGTGTCGACCCCTCCCCCGCCGAAAATTCATCGCGCCCGAGAGAAACGTCAGCTCAGGCGTCCATTTCTGCGGTGAAGGTCATGCGGTCCCCGCGGTAGAGGGAGCGTCTCTGCTCGATGGGCGTACCGTCCTTGTCGAAGGACACACGATTGAGCAGAAACATCGGCGTCCGGGTGTCCACCGTCAGCAGAGCAGCTTCCCGGGCGTCGGGCAGCACTGTTTCGATGGTGTCGACGACCCGACCGAAAACGACTCCACGGGTGCGTAGTTCGGCGTAGAGCGAGACGCGGTAGTCGAAGGTCTCCACCAGACCGGGAATCCGATACTCCGGAATGCGCGTGGTTTCGAGGCCGACGCGCGTGCCGTCCGTCGTGAACACACGCTCGAGCTGGACGACCGCATCACCCGGTTCGATCCGCAGCAGCTCGGCAGTGTCGTCGTCGGCCTTGCTGACGGTCCAGCCGACGAGAATACGAGTTGCCGACAATCCCTTGTCACGCGCCGCTTCGGTGTAGGAGCCGATGGCAAGTGGCAGAACCACTTTGGGCGCGGCGACCACGGTGGTCCGGCCTCGACGCTCGACCCGCCCGGCTACCAACAACTCTCGCATCGCCTGCCGCAGCGTCTCCCGCGACACCCCGTGCCGCTCGGCCAGATCTCGCTCGGATGGAAACGGGTCGCCCGGCGACAGATCGTCGAGCAGCGCGTCCAACTCGCGGCGCACGACTTGATGCTTGAGCACCCGAGGTTCCGAGTCATCGACCATGACCTGACCATAGCAGCAATTGGTCTAGACCTAAGTTGTCGAGAGTCGTTCACGTTCCGTTCATGCCAGCAACACGCATTGGTCTATACCAAACGACATCGTTTCCCTCATGCCCAACGCCACCAGCCTCGCCCACCTGCCGACGGCCACCGAACGCACCCTCCCCGTCGAACTCGTCGTCATGGACATGGCGGGCACCACCGTGTCCGACGACGGCCTGGTCCTCGCGTCGTTCGACGCCGCCGCGACCTCGGTGAACCTCCCCGAAACCGGCCCCGAACGCGAGGACGCGCGCCGATACGTCCTCGACACCATGGGTCAGTCCAAAATCGAGGTGTTCCGCGCATTGTTCGGCGACGAGGACCGCGCCCAGGCCGCGAACTCCGCGTTCGAAGCCGCCTACGATGCACGGATCGACAGCGGCGTGACTGCCATCGCCGGAGCAGCCGACGCCATCGCACGGCTACGAGACGCCGGCGCCAAAGTCGTCCTCACAACAGGGTTCTCGCCGGCAACTCAGGAGCGGATCCTCGACACGCTCGGCTGGAAGAACATCGCCGACGCGTACCTCGCGCCCGGTGACGCCGGCCGCGGCCGTCCGTTCCCGGATCTGGTGTTGACTGCCGCGCTACGCGCGAAGGTGAGCGACATGACGGCCGTGACCGTCGTCGGTGACACCTCCAACGACATCGACTCCGGACGACGCGCAGGCGCCTCGGTGCTCGTCGGCGTCCTCACCGGTGCGCACTCGGAAGACCAACTGCGAGCCGCCAACCCCACGCACGTACTCCCCAGCGTCGCCGATCTCCCTGCTCTTCTCCTGCACTGACTCCCCCACAGACCTCGAGAACGGATAGCACCGCCATGATCACTCTCGCTTCCCGCCGCGCCGGCATCGCCGCCGCCCTATGTTCGGTGACTGCCCTCGTCGCCGCAGGCTGCTCCAGCTCCGGCGCCGACGCCACCACCGAGCAAGGCTTTCCCGAAACCATCACGCTAGCAGCCATTCCCGCCGAGAACTCCACCGACCTGCGCGCCAGCTACGACCCGGTGATCGAGCGCCTCCAGCGCGAGACGGGCGCCACCGTCGAGTTCGTCCAAGCCTCGGACTATGCAGGCGTCGTCGAAGGCCTGATCGCCGGCAACGTCGACCTCGCGTTCTTCGGGCCGTTCGCCTACGTGGTCGCCGGAATCAACGGTGCCGAGATGACGCCGCTGGGCGCCGTCGTCCAGGACGAAGGAACCCCACCCGGATACCAGTCCTACGGAATCACTCGCTCGGACAACGGGTCCGTCAACTCCCTCGCCGATTACGCGGGCAAGAAGGTGTGCTTCGTCGACCCGAGTTCAACGTCGGGATTCCTGTACCCGTCCGCAGGCCTCATCGAGGAAGGCGTCGTCGCCTCGGGATCCGAGGGCGACATCTCCGCAGGCGTCACGCCGATCTACGCGGGCGGTCACGACGCATCGGCGCTCGCCGTCAAAGCAGGCGACTGCGACGCCGGATTTGCGTTCGACACCATGGTCGACCGGACGATGATCGACAACGGCGAACTCGCACCCGGTGAGCTGAAGACGGTGTGGAAGTCCGAGACGATCGCCGGATCCTTGTTCGCAGCCAACAACGACCTCGGCACCGAAGCGATCGACAAGCTCAAAACGATCTTCAGCCAGGGAATGAACTCCGACGCCTTCATCGCCGACGGCATCTGCTCCGAAGAGTGCCGCATCACCGACGAAGACGCCTGGGGCGTCGTGCCTGCCCAGGACAGCGACTACGACGGCGTCCGCCACGTCTGCGACGTGACCGGCTCCGAGAAGTGCCAGGGCTGACCATGTCCCCCCTGATCGAGCGCAAGGACATCGTCGTCAGCGCACACGACGTCACCAAGAAATTCGGAACCACGACCGCACTGAAGAACGTCAACCTCGACGTCCACCGCGGTGAAATGCTGGTGCTGCTGGGCCTTTCGGGGTCCGGCAAGTCCACGCTGCTGCGCTGCATCAACGGTCTGCATCCCATCACGTCGGGAAACATCACCGCCCTCGACACCCGAGTCGACCTGGCGTCCCGACGCTCGGTGCGCGACCTCCGCAAGAAGGTCGGCTTCATCTTCCAACACTTCAACCTCGTCGGACGTCTGAGCTGCCTCGAGAACGTTCTCGTCGGCGGCCTCGGGCGACTGGTCGTTCCACGCTACGGCGCAGTGACCTATCCCAAAGCGATGCGCGCCGAGGCACTTCGATGCCTCGACCGCGTCGGACTCGCCGACTACGCCGAGCGCCGCGCCGACACTCTCTCCGGCGGTCAGCAGCAACGCGTCGCCATCGCTCGCACGTTGATGCAGCGGCCGAGCATCGTCCTCGCCGACGAACCCGTCGCATCGCTCGACCCGGAGAACGCCGGAATCGTCATGGACCTGCTGCAACGCGTCTGCACCGAGGAGAAGCTGACAGTGGTGTGCACCCTGCACCAGGTCGACCTCGCGCTCGGCTGGGCACACCGACTCGTCGGGCTGCGCGACGGCGAAATAGTTCTCGATCGACCGGCCGCAGGACTGGCACGAGAGGACATCATGCCGATCTACCAGCGCATCGCCCCGGAGGAAGACACACGCTCGGCGGCGAAGCGGTGACCGTCACCCTGGAACCGAAAACCGAACCCCCGCATACCGAGTCCCGACGACGGTGGCTTCTGCCGTCACTCGGCGCGATCGCGGTCGTGCTGACGCTCCTGTCCGCCGGTTACATCGATTTCGCACCCGCCGCGCTCGTCGACGGGCTCGAAGACGTGCAACGACTGCTCGGCCGCATGCTCCCACCCCGCGTCGACGACACCGGCCGGATCGTCTCGCTCGCCTTCGACACCCTGTTGATGGCAGTGCTCGGCACCGTTCTGGCCGCCATCGTCTCCGTACCACTGGCGTTCCTCGCGGCACGCAACACGACGCCGCACCCGATCGTCTACAGCGTGGCGCGCGCGATCATCACCTTCTGCCGCGCAATGCCAGACCTGTTGTTCGCCGTCCTGTTCGTCCGCGCCCTCGGAATCGGTGTGTTGCCGGGCATTCTCGCCCTGGCACTGCATTCGATCGGCATGCTCGGCAAGCTGTTCGCCGACGCCATCGAGGAAGCCGACAGCGGACCACGCGAAGCCGTGCGCGCCACCGGCGTCGGCTACGTCCGAGAAATGATCAATGCTGTAGTTCCGCAGGTCGTTCCCGCATGGATCGCAGCGTTCGTCTACCGGATCGACATCAACCTCAGGATGTCCGTCGTGCTGGGATTCGTCGGCGCGGGCGGAATCGGTTTTGCTCTGCAGGATGCGCTGCGCGGGTTGATCTATCCGCGTGCACTCGGCATCGTTCTCGTCATCCTCGCCATCATCGCGGCGATGGAGTTGGCTGCCATCCTTCTGCGGCGAATGCTGCTCGTCCCGTCGGCAGCGGGACCCGCTCGCGATCGCGCCATGAAGATGGGCGCGTCGGCCGTTCTGATCGTCACCACTATTGCGTCCTTCGTCGTCCTGGAGCTCGACCCCAGGTCGCTGTTCACCTGGATCGGGCCGTCGATCGAGGTGTTTGGTCGCATGGTCCCACCGGACTTCTCCTCTCTCGGTGCAGATCTCGTCGACGCCACCGTACAGACCATCGCGATCGGCATCGTCGCCACCGCCATCGGCATCGTTCTGTCCATCCCGGTCGGCATCCTCGCCGCACGCAACGTGACTCCTCATCCGGTGGTGTACTGGCTGGCCAGATCATGGATCCTGCTGGTCCGCGCCGTGCCGGAGCTCATCCTTGCTGTCGTGTTCGTCGCAGCCCTCGGCCTGGGCCCGGTTGCCGGCACGTGCGCGCTCGCGATCGGCTCCGTCGGGTTCCTCGGAAAACTCGTCGCCGACGCGGTCGAGGAGATCGACTCCGGTCCGCTCGAAGCGGTATCGTCCGTCGGCGGTGGCTGGTGGAACAAGATCGTCAATGCAGTCGTGCCGCAGGCAGTTCCGTCGATCGTCGGATCGAGCCTGTATCTGCTCGACGTCAACATCCGCACCTCCACCATCCTCGGAATCGTCGGTGCAGGCGGAATCGGATTCCTGTTGTTCGAGTCGATACGCACACTCAACTTCGACGTGGCAGGCGCCATCGTCCTCGTCATCTTCGTCGTCGTCTACGCAGTCGAAAGGATCTCCGGATGGATCAGATCACTCCTCGTCTGACGCAGGCAGCGGTATGGACGCCCGACGGCATCGACATACAGACCCTCGAGATCCCGGAACTCGCGCCGGGAGACGTTCTGGTGGAGGTCGCCCTCGCCACCGTGTGTGGGAGCGACCTGCACACGGTGACGGGTCGACGCCCGGCGGCGTGCCCGTCTGTTCTGGGGCACGAGGCCGTCGGGACGGTGGTTGCGGTAGGCCACGACGCGTCGGCCTCGGTCGGCGATCGGGTGGTGTGGTCGGTGACCGTGCCCTGCGGACGATGCGCGCGGTGCGCGTCGGGATTCACCGCGAAGTGCGTCGACGTACGCAAGGTGGGGCACGAATCCGCCGTCGGCGAATGGGCTTTGAGCGGTTCCTACGCGCGGCACATCGTGTTGCCGAAGGGCACCGCAATCACGCCCGTACCCGAGACGATGCCCGACGCCGTGGCCGCACCCGCGGCATGCGCGACGGCGACCGTGATGGCCGCGCTCCAGGCCGCGGGCGACCTGGCCGGACGACGGGTGCTGATCTACGGCGCGGGAATGCTCGGCATCACCGCAACTGCCGCGTCGGCTCATCGAGGTGCAGTGAGCGTGTTCGTCGTCGATCACAATCCCCAGCGGCAAAGTCACGCCCGTGCTTTCGGCGCCATCGACGACGACGATCAGTTCGTGGACGTGGCAATCGACTTCACCGGCGCTGCGGCAGCGGTACAAGCCGCGCTCGGAAGACTCGACACTGGTGGACGACTCGTTCTGGCCGGCTCGGTCACCCCCGGCCCACCGATCACCGTCGACCCCGAACGCGTCGTGCGCGGATGGTTGACCATCACCGGCGTGCACAACTACGAGCCGCACCACCTGACCCAGGCCGTCGACTTCCTCCATACAACCGGTGATCGATATCCCTGGGCCGAACTGGTCGACGCCCCGGTACCCCTCACCGAACTCGCACGCGTCCTCGTCCCGACACGACCGGGCATACTCCGTGCATCCGTGGCTCCCGGCACTTCCTGAAGTCTTCGGCGCGGCTCCCGGCGTCGACCGAACGTGTCGGTGCCCGGTGCCAAGATATCGGCATGTCACAACTCGACGACGGATTCACACCGCCGAAGGCCTGTGTTCAGTGGTGCCAGTTGCGCAGCTACGAGTTGCAGGTTCTCGACGACGGGGTCGAGGTGGATCTCGATTGGTGGAATTTGCATCTTCGCAACGCGGGCCATGACATCCGCCTGCGCGGACGCGACCTCGACGGCGCCGTCGTCAGCGACGGTTCGGCCATCGTGCAGCGCAACGATCTACGCGTCGGGACCGCCCTCGTCGTGGGTGATCAGCCGTCGCTCGGTCTGCTGTTCTTGTGCGCGGCATGGCAGGGTGGGCACAGGAACCGCAAGTCGAAACGACGTTTTCCCGACGTCCAGAACCCGCACCTCAGCCGGCCGGACGAAGACCCGTTCGCGAAAACCCGGGCCGTCTTGGACCGGTGCATACGAGACCGCATCGTTCCCGAGCTGCCGGGCGGCTCGTGGTCCGGCTGGCCGGACACACCCGGTGTCGGGATGTCACTGATGGCCACGTTCCTGTGGGCCACCGAGACGTCCGTCGAGCGCGGCAAGGCTCAGCTCATCGACCAGTACGGCGTCTCGACGCTCATCCACGAGGGGTGGCTGGAGGATCCCGCGGTCACCGGATTCACCCGCAAGCGGTACGAGCGCTACGTCGAACTGCTCACCCGCTGGGCGTCGGACATCGGTACCCGCCCCGAGCTGGTGGAGATGTGGCTCGTCGAACGGTGGAACGCCCGTCGGCGAGAGGCGCGCGAAGGCCGATACGCGGAGCCAACTCTGTTCTGAGGTCCACCCGCGTCACAGATCGGTCGGTCGAGTGTCGTCGACGTGAATGGAGTTTCCGCCGGCCTTCTTGGCCGTGTACATCGCGGCGTCGGCCCTGTCGCAGGCACGCCAGAGATCCTCGACCGACGAGCGGGCCGGCAGCCGTGCAACACCGATGCTCACCGTCGTGCTGCCCGCTCGTCCCTTGTCCAGGTGGACGAGGAGCCGCTGTGCCCGCGTGAGCGCCTCGGCGTCATCCGCCTCGTCCAGAATCAGAAATTCCTCTCCCCCGATCCGCGCCGACAGTGCAGGCGCCGGGAACTCCGCGTACAGGGTGCTCGCGATGTCTCTGAGCACCATGTCGCCGTGAGCATGCCCGTAGCTGTCGTTGATGCCTTTGAAATCGTCGAGATCGACGATCATCAGGGAACCAGGGCCCCGCACGCGCTCGGCGAACACGGAATCGAACCCACGCCGATTCAACAGACCGGTCAGCGGGTCGTAGAACGCGGACGCAGCATCACGCCGAAGCAACAGCAAAAGCATGTGCGCGAGGATTGGCGCCGAAAACAGCACGAGCGTCAGGACCACGAGGTACGCGCACGCCAGCACCACGTCGGCATCAGGCGACGTCACCGCTTCGGTGAACAAGATCCCGACCGTGGTGACCGACAGGACTTGATGAGCAACGAACAGCTTCGGGCTGTGGAACGTGACGATGTAACTGCCGATGACTCCCAGAGCAGCCGCGCACGGCAAAGCCACGAACGGATCCTGCAACGACAGGAGCAGCACGACAGCACCGATTTCGAGATAGCCGACGAACACTCGCGACATCGTCCGCGAAAGCCAGGACCGGCGGAGCCACACCAGGGCGATGACCGTCGCGGTCGCCGCGAGCGAATACGCGATCACCCGCCCGTTCCCCTCTGGCACACCGGCAGGCGTGTGCGCCGCCAACACGCAAAGCACTGCATACAGTCCGCACCACGACGACACCGCCCAGTTGGCATTGCGAAGAAGCGGATCCCGTCGGTGATACGCAACGGTCCAGTCGTAGTCGGCGGGGTGATACCACCATCGTAAAAACTGTCGCATCGTCCTCAGGCACGCCCTCTTGCAGATCCATGAGCCACCGCAGCTCGAGCGGCTGCCGAGCCGACCCCTCGTGCCCGCAGTGACACGAACCAGTCAACCAGAGTTGCCCACCGGGAGCGACCACGGCGCAGTGCTCTGATGGCACGTTGTCGTTACCCCGAGGTAACACGCAGTTTCGGCAGTGCGATTCACGAGTCGAACCGAACAAACTCTCGACGATCGGAGCCACGATGCTGAAACGGATACTCGCCTCCTTCGTCCTTGTCGTCAGCATCGCCGCGGTTGCGGCACCGGCCGCATCTGCAGACCCTGTGTCATACCTGCCGGGCCCGGTGGACTCGACCGACTCGTTCGTCAGTGTCTTCGATCCCGCGGCTTATGGTTCTCGTAGCGACGCTTCCTTGGTCATCAGCCCGTACGGCACTTCCCAGCCCATCCGCTGCGCGTGGGCTCGCGGACAGAACTCGTGCAGTCAAACCGATCTCTGGGGCAATCACATCGCATTGAATCGGCTCTTCTTCGTCCCGGGGTCGGCTACCTACATGGACCGGCCAGTGTACGTCTTCGCGCCCTGACGCGATGCCGAGATGACGCATGTCACGGCTCGACGAGCAGGTCTTTCGGGTCGATCACGTCTGGGGAAGGATTGCTTGATTACCGACCACGCATCCAAATCGACCCACGACGGGTTGGCCTGCTGAGGTGAGCGGAACACTTCCAGTTCAGGAAGAACCGAAAGTTGCTCAGCAAGAAGGGGTTCGTCGAACAACACGATATCCGTGGGTACCTTCCACCGCTCACCCGGTACCGCGGCACCGGTCAAGTGACCTGCTCCCCACACACCGCGCCGCCGAGGGCCACTGACCCAGAACAGAACCGGCTGACCCGCGGCCATCAAGCGGGTTCGGTAATTGGCCGCCACACACCACCATTCGTGTGCTCTCCCCGAGGCGATCATCGGCGCGAGATTCGTGGAGGCTGGATTGCACTTGATCACCCAGGCACCCAACGTGTCGAGAGCAATCGGCCGCGGGTACACCCGATGAGCGTACCGAATGCCGATCTGGTCTCCGCCTACTGAACCGGCGTCTTCTAAGAGACACTGAGCGCGCGCCCGGATACGTGAGCATGGGTTTCCCGACCCTCCAGGATGATCCATACCAACCGGAGTTCCGGAGTTCTTCAGTCGCGATGAGGCCAGGTGATTGGCGATGCGACGCTGAGGAGAAGGCGTGTATACACACAATCGCTCGAGCCAGGCTTCGGTCAACCAGCGCTTGAATCCTCATGGCACCCAGGGAGGATAATTTCCCCTCCCCTGTTTGGATGGGTCCGACTCCCAGGGGTTCCCGTATTTCTCGTAGGGGTTGCCCAGCTCGGCGAGACGTGCAAGTCCCCTGCCCGTGATGTCGGCACGGAAAATCTCGGTGTTCGACAGTTCCTCGTCCGTCGCGTCCAGTACGCCTGGTTCGCCGAGGTATCCGTTGGTAATCCTGTCCATCGCGACCTCCTCGCTGACTTCCCATGGCGCCCAGGTTTTACTAGCCATGGACCAACCACCGAACCGGAGGTAGCCACTCTGCGCGAGTTCGGAGATCACGTCGAGAATTTTGCGACGTGTGTACGTCGCAGGCGAGATACGCCGAATGAAATATGCAAACTCTCCAAGAGACAACCAATCGTCTTCCATTTCGAAGAGCAGAAAATGTTGTAGTCGCTCGTCGCTCATGCGATATGCACCTTGTCCTTGTCGCCGCTGGGGTAGTTTATATCGATCGTCGGTCCGCCTGATCTGCTGGCCTCTCGCAGCCTGACCTTGGTGCCGTCTGGCAACTCGACAACTTGACCCGGATATCGGACGTCCTCTACGGCCCTTCCCTCTGCAGTCAGGGCGTCCCACAGGTCTCTGAGTTGCTGCTCATTCTCTGCTTGTCGAATTGGCGGGCTCCGCCCAGGAACCGTTGCATCTACGACTCGATCTTTGATTCCATCTTCATCGACCGGCCCTGCGTCCTCGAAGAACGAGCTGGGAACGGCACTTTCGATCGTGTCCCAGGCATCGACGCCGAACTCGTCGACCAACGCGAACAGGATCGCACCTACCGACATGACACCACCGGCGATCAACGCAGCCACGGCGGCATCTATCAAGAACGCCGCGCCGATAACGATAGGTACAAAACCAAACGCCTCACCTCCACGCCCGAACGCGTCCAGTGCACGGGCCAGTGACAACGCAGCCTCCTCATCGCACCTGTTCATCTCAGCAAGGCAGCGACCGATTTTCGATCGGTGAAATTCGCGTAGAGGTCGGTCGAATGCAACCTCCGGAATCGACCAGTCCTCGGACACCGGGCATCCGGAGGCTTCCGCGGCGGCAACCGCGTCTGCCAATCGATGCTGCGCTGCGGCAAATCTCGACATCCCGGCGGCCAACGCTGCCTCTAACGACGACGTAAACTGCGCACTCTGTTGAATCTGCTGAGAGTCAGCACGTGCCCAGTTCTCGGCAGCCGATTGTGCATCACCTCGCCACGCGCCGGATCCACGCAGCGATTCCAGCGCGCTACGCGGTCGTGGCGCGGCATCTTCCATCACTGCAACCAACTCACGCAGTCTCCCGGTCTCGGAGAGCACGTTCTCGGGATTCCAGCCGAGGACTATGCTCTTCCCAAGAGCGTGTTTCACGTCTCGAACTCCCCAGGAATCGAGCGATTGCTCGATTCGAGAACACATCTCGCGAACTCATCATCAGCCTGCTCGTACGCCGACGCGCAGTCTTCTAGGTTCACTGAGAACTGCATCATCCGTGCCGAGGACGCTTCGACACTGGCCACCAGAACAGGGCCAACGTGCGACAGCACTTCGGCAACTCGCGAGCCAGCGACAGGACGGTCATCGATGACCGTATCCCTAACCTGCGCGGCCAGCAATTCCGCCCGGTTGCGAAGTTCCAGCGATGCCGAACGAAGACTCGCCGGATGTACCTCCATCGAGGCATCCGCTCCTCTCCCTGCGCCGTAACCCATCTTTCGTTCCCCACTTGTCGGCATCCGAGGGCGGAATTCCACCCCAATCCGATTGGACGCAGCTGAGGGGTGTTCGGTTCCACCCGACGAGCCGCAACCGTACGCAGATTCGTCACAGGGACGATGACCACTGAACCGCCGGAGCGACGAAGTACTCGAACTCCCCCAATGCCGCTCAGCCCTTTTTCATCTCGAAAATGACAGTGTTCCGTGTGCTTGTCTACGCGTTATCCGTAAGGACGCACTACGCACCCGCTTGGTTCCCTCCATCTCAAGATTTTTTCGACGATTTCGACGATCGGGACAGCATCACCCTCGTGGTGTAGCTTGCTCGGTATGGGCGACGGGGGGACCCCTGACGGGGTGTTGTCAGCAATTCCGGAACAGATCTCTGCGGTGGGGGCCGCGGCGAGGCAGCTCGAACAGACGTTGCGTAGCGCGCTGTCCTCTGTCAGCCGAGACGTGGATGCAGTCGCGTGGACCGGTATGTCGGCAGATGCGTATCGCGAGGTCTGGAATCACTGTCACCACGATGGCAGCCGAATTCTCGACTCATTGGCGGCATTGTCGGCGTCGCTGACAGATTCGGCCGTCGGGTATGAGCAACCGAGGAACAGACGCGATCGACGATTGCCGATCAGTTATGACCATGCCGTTCTCGGTCGACCCGGATGACCTCGAAGCGCTGACTGCTCGTATCTCCGGTCTCGCGGGCTTCGTTCGGGACGAGTTGGACGAGCTCGACCGTCGCGCAGCATCTTTGACACAGGCCGGATGGATCGGACCCGGAGCCGACGCCTATACGGACGCACATTCAACGTGGGCTGCCGCAGCGACTGACCTCGTCGCGCACGTAAGTCAGATCGAGATGCTGACCCGTTCCGCGCACCATCACTACACGGTTACAGCCGACATGAATGTTCGCATGCTTCGAGGATCGCAAGGAACGTCAATCCGCAGGCTTTTTACGACGCCGCCGAGATGTGCGCGCATGCCTCCGGGTCCGTACGAAGCCGAGTCGAGGGACTACGCGCGTCACTTTCCAGAATGGGCTGGGAAAGTAAGGTGGACATCATGATCGAATACCGGACGCGACGTCAAGATGTCACCGTGTGGCCGGACGACGACAAAGCCATCCAGGCCGTGGAGACATTTTTCGAACAGGTGACACCTGGCAATATCCCAATTCTCGAAGGAGGAGGACTGGACTTCTCCGATTCAGACCTCTCCGGTATGGACTTCGCCGGCGCGGAGTGGACTTCCGCGATACTCGATCGCACGCGGACAGGCATGCGAGGCGTCGTCGACGAATCCGTCGACGTCGGACTCGACGAACCACACATCATCGACGGTGAGGAACTACAGCAGTGGTTTCGGGATCATGGCGCTCCAGAGGTCACCGTGGTGACAAAACCAGCACAAACCCAGCGCAACACCTGAGGGCGAAAGAGTTGATACTGGGACCATGTCGATGGAAAAGATCCTGGCAGGCCTACGGACCCTGGACGGTGTCCTCGAACTCGCACCCGCTCCGGGGAGCGAGCATCCCGAGATCTCGTGGGGCGATCACTTCTTCTACTACGCACCCGACGGCCAGGTTCCGCGCAACCGCCAGCCCTACGCGACGATCGTGACCAAGGACTATCCGGACGACATGACTTCTCGTCTCGAAGCACCCGATCGCTGGCGACTGAACATCCACGTCGGATCGCAGGCCTTCTCCGAACTGATCGGATACGCGCCGGGCGACATCGATGCGGCAGCTGTGGACTACAGCACCGAGGACGTGTTCAACCCCCAACCGCTGTACGGCGCGTACGGGTGGGTCTGCGTAGTTAATCCCGGCAGGTCGACGCTCGATCGCGCTTTGGAAGCCCTCCGCACCGCACATCTCGATGACCGGCGACGCGTCGAGCGTCGGCAGAGCTGAGACCGATCCGCCCCGGACGAATGACCCAAAGCTGGTGCGAACAAGTGCTCAGCGCTTACGGGCCTCAATCAAAAATCGACTCGAGTGCGCAACGAACGGACCCTCCGCCTCGATCAGGTCGTGCAGCTCCCGCAGCCGCCCGCGGTACTGATCGACGGTGAATCCCGGCACCATCCAAATAACCTTGCGCAGAAAGTAAACGACGGCACCGATATCGAAGAACTCGATCTTCAAACGCTCGAATCGAAGGTCCACCACCTCGAGTCCGGCGGCACGAGCTTGCCCGCTCTCGTCCTCGTAATGGCGACCGCGTCGAACACTCTCCGGTTGCTGCCCGAGGAAGAACTCCACCAGCTCGAAAACGCTGGAATGGCCGACATGCTGAGCGAAGTACTTCCCTCCTGGTTGCAGGACCCGGCTGATCTCGTCCCACCACACGGTCGCGGGATGCCGGCTCGTCACCAGATCGAAAGCGCCATCGGCGAAGGGCAGCGGAGGTTCGTCTTGCTCCGCCACCACGACGACGCCGCGAGGACGGAGCAACCCCGTCGCCTTGGCGACATTCGGCGGCCACGACTCGGTTGCGGCCATCACCGGAGGAATCGTCGGTGCACCGGCGAGAACCTCACCTCCGCCGGTCTGAATGTCGAGCGCCGCACTCGCCTGCCCGAGCTTCTCCCCCATCAGACGCTGGTATGCCCACGACGGACGCTGCTCGGTGGCGCGGCCGTCGAGCCAGCTGAAATCCCAACCGTCGACCGAGACGGATTCTGCCTCGGCTACCAATTCCTCGAACGAACGTGCCATGGTCTCCACCCTCGCAGATCGCCCTCCCACCGTCGAACGAGATTTGTCGGTGCCCGATGCCAAGATGACGTCATGTCACGACTCGACGAGGGATTCGACCTACCTGCGGCGTGTGTTCAGTGGTGCCAGCTTCGCAACTTCGATCTGCACGTGCTCGACGATGGTGTCGAGGTGGACCTCGACTGGTGGAATCGGCACCTGCGCGAGGTCGGCCTCGATGTTCGATTGCGTGGCCGGGATTTGGACGGGCAGATCGTCACCCGCGGCAACGCGGTCGTCCAGCGTAACGACCTGAAGATGGGCACGGATCTCGCTCAGTGCGAGCATGATTCCCTCGGGCTTTTGTTTCTTTGCGCGGCGTGGCAGGGCAGCCACCGCAACCGCAAGGCGATGCGACGATTCCCGGACGTGCGCAACCCGCATCTCGCCGATGCCGACGAGAATCCGCTCGCCAAGATCCTGAAAGTTCTCGAAGGGTGCGCGCGAGACCGGATACTTCGTGAAACCCCGTCCGGCTCCTGGTCCGGCTGGCCGGACACTCCGGGTGTCGGAGTGTCGCTGATCGCCACGTTCATGTGGGCTGTGAAGGGATCGGTCGAAGGCGGCCGCGCACAACTGATCGACCAGTACGGTGTCTCCACCCTCATCCACGAGGGATGGCTCGAAGATCCCGCCGTCACTGGATTCACCAGACGACGCTACGACCGCTACGTCGCGCTGCTGTCGAGGTGGGCGACCGACATCGGCACGAGTCCCGAACTCGTCGAGATGTGGCTCGTGCAGCGGTGGAGCGCTCGACTCCGCGAGGCTCGCGATGGAAGCTACGCCGCACCGACGTTGTTCTGAGTCCGGCACGACCGGCTCCCCGACCTGGAACCGACTCGACATTCAGCGCGTCGGACCGCTGCATCCACGAGACCCTCACGATCCGAACCAAATCGAGGAACATCGACTTCGGACCCGGGCACGCCAAACGCTCAGCGATCCGAGCCGCCCGGGCTCACTCCCCTCGCGCCCGGCGGCGATCGGACTCGGAGAAGCCCCGGGCCGGAGGGGCTCCCATAACCTGGGCACGCTTGCGATCCTGGTAACTCGCCACCGAATCGAAGGCAGCCGTGACGCCCACCGTCGTCGACACGTACGTCATCGACTTGTCCCGCGCGAAACCCAGATCAGCACCGACCTCGACTGCATCGATGTTGGACCCGAGGAACACGAAGTCCCACTGATAGTCCCGCTCCTGGCTCGCAATCAGTTCGCGCACAGCGGTATTGGTCCACTCCTTGCTCGCGTTCTCGTGACCGTCGGTCATGACAAGCACGGTGACCGAACCAGGGCGGTCGTCTTCGGCCAATGCTGCGAGCTCGGCGCCGACCTCGGTGACGAGCCGGCCGACAGCGTCGTACAACGCAGTCATGCCGCGCGGCTCCAGCACAAGTGAAGGCACGTCGACGATCGGCTTGGAGCTGTAGACCAGCTCGTACCGGTCGTCGAACTGCGCGAGCGTGACGTTCGTTTCGCCGTCGGACTCCCGCTCCTTGGCGATGAAGGAGTCGAACCCGCCGCGGGTGTCGTCGGCGATGCCGTTCATCGAGCCCGAACGGTCGAGCAGAGCAGCAACGAGAGACAGCTGTGGATTGGTCAAAAGAACCTCCTGGATAAGTGCGACTTGAATGCGCGCCGATGGGGCGCGGTGAAGGTGATGGTTGAACCATACCGAGGGGTACCGACAAGAAATTTGGAACGCTTCACGCACGCGCCAGCAAGTAGGCCGTCACCTGGTCCCACGTCTCGAACGGCCCGGCCCCGTAGCGCAACCATTCGCCCTCGAATTCACTGGCGCCGTTCTTGTCTCGGTCGTCGACGAGGAAGTCGCCTCGATTGAGGTTCTTGTGGTGGGACAGAATCAGCCGCTTGTAGGCGATCGATCCTTCCTCGAATCCGAGGTGCTTCTGCACCCACAGCACCTTGTCGTGCCAGGCGCTCGGGTTTTTCCACGGGGCAGTGGAGAGGATGTAGGTATCGAATGCAACTGCCAGCGTCCGGTAGGCGTCGAGCGCCCCGTCGATCGGATCCATCTTCGAGAAGATGTGTGGCACCTCGTCGAGGTCGTTCGGGTATTTCGCGATGTCGGCGGGGTCGGCACGGTCGATACCGGACTGGAAGTTCACGAGTGTGTTGTCGAGATCGATGTACAGAATCTTCTTGGCCATCAGGTCACCTTTCGTCGCGCATCGTCGATGCGCCGTGGGGAAGAGAGTTGCGGGTAAGTCGGCACCGCGGAGAAACTTCTACCTCCGCATGGTTGCATACCCCTGCGACATGCCCGTTTTCTGTCGGACCCGTCCGCTACAGTGAGTTGTATCGGGCCGAGCCATCAGGCCGCCCACTCCCCCTCGAACATTTCTGGAGGACACCTATGAATTTTTCCAACTCGAACGCCACCATCGGCGACAAGTTCCAGACCATGGATCTGCGCGATCTCGACGCCGCGAGCCTAGTGTTGGCCATCGATCAGGCAACAGGATCAGAGCCAGCGGTGCGCGACGCGATGGCGCTCGCCGCGCTGGCACACCGGCACCAGACACGACCCGGCCGCAGCGGCGCAGCCGAGCAGTACATCACCCATCCACTTCGGAATACGTTGCGCAACATTCGATTCGGATGCTCCGACATGGATGTTCTGGCAGCAACGGCCCTGCACGACACCGTCGAGGATCAGGCCGAGGAGCTCGTTCTGCTACTCGGCGGAGATGCATCTGCGCCGGCACGCGCCGAGGCCCTGCGGCAACTCGACACGCACTTCGGAGCCACAATCGCGGGAATCGTCGACGCGGTGAGCAACCCGCCGAAGCCGGCCGACCTCAGCCCAGCAGAGAAGAACGAACACTATGCGGCCCACGTGACCGCAACGATCGCCGACCCTCGGGTGTTTCTGGTCAAGGTGTCCGACTTCCTCGACAACGCAGGGAGCCTCAGCGACCTACGGGACGCCGACAAGCGAAACCGGTTGCGCGCCAAATACGCACCCCTCGTGCCAGTCTTCGTACGGGCCACCTCGACACATGGCGATGCACTGGGCCTCGGCCTCGTCGGTTACGAGCAACTGGTGGCGGACTTGCAGACCCTGGCCTCCGACCTCCAGCCCGCCGCCTGACCAGACACCCACAACAGAGGAGACACACTTGAATCAACCCGACAACACAGCCCCAGAATGGCATTTCGCGTCGACGATCGATGGAGACCGGTATGCGGTGATCACCGACCTCGACCACGACTACACCGGATGGTCGGTGGAAGTCGAGCAACAGGGAGACCTCCAGATCGGCCAGGTCACATCGCGGACGCTCTGGCGTGACGGCGACGAAGCGGATTTCAACCTGTTCGGCAATGGAGACTCCGTAGACGGGTGGGTAGCGCCGGTAGAAGGTGGCGCGCTGTTGACCGCCTTCTACACACCATTGGGAACCCGCGTCGCAATCGATCCGTGGGTCTACACGCGGGAATGGCTCGCCGAATCCCTCGTCGACCAACCCGTGGCACTGATCATCGACCTCGGACCGGGCGACTACATCCAAAGCCAAGACGATCCCGACGACGTCCCGTGCGCCCAGCTCCAGGTAATGGAGGACGACGTCATCCTGGTTCGTCGCTCGCGCACCGAACTCGGACATCTCCTGCTGGCCGACTACTCAACGGCGACAGTCACTCTCGACCAGTGGTACCTGCAGGAGCATTTCGACGACTGCACCGACGGTTACATGTTCACCAAAGACCGGCGCCTGGCCGCGGAAACCTGCGTGACGTGGTTCCGGGACAAGCAGGACCCGAGTACCAAGATCGATATCGGCTGCGACTACCGCTTCGCCGACACACTTTTACCGGACGACCCGACGCTGTTCTAAGTCTCGCCCACCTCCTCGGCCGCCGTTCCGTGACCAAAGGTAGGCGATATGAGCCGGCTTGACATTTACCCACCTATCGCTGATAGTTTTCCTATCGACGATAGGAGGAGCTGGTGTCAGACGCACAGAACGACCCCCGCCGCGCCAGGCGTGAAGCGAAAGTCTCCGCAATACTCACCGAAGCGTGGCAGCTTGCCGAGCGCGACGGGCTTGCGCTGATCTCGTTGCGCGAGTTGGCCGCCGGCGTCAACCTGCGCCAGCCATCGCTGTACGTGTATTTCGCTTCCAAGCTCGACCTGTACGACGCCATGTTCGCCGACGGGTACCGCCAGCTCATCGACTACCTGGACAGTCAGCCGATGCCGACAGACCCACGCGCAGCGCTGGAGCAGTTCGTGGTCGACAACGTACGGTTCTCGAGTACATACCCGGTCGTGCACCAAATGCTCTTCCAACGCACCATTCCTGGCTTCGCGCCCTCGCCTGCCTCGTGGGAGGCTGCCCTCGAGTTCTACGGCCGAGCCAGAGCGATCCTCACCCGCGTCGGCGCCGACGATCAGGACGACATCGACATCTTCAGCTCCCTGATCGCAGGCTTGTGCGATCAGCAGATAGCCAACGATCCGGGTGGTGACCGATGGGTGCAGCACGTGCCCCGCGTCGTCGCAATGTTCCTCACCGGTGCAGTTCATCCGGCCACATGACCGAGCTTTGCCCTGCTTATGACACGCCCCGAGAGGCCTACCATGACCGTTCCCACGTTCGTCGACGTCGCCGCGATTCCGCGAATTCAACACCGAGAGGCGATGCAGATCGCTTCGGTCGAAAGCGACAAGTTCGCCGCTGCTCTCCGCGCACTACGCACAGACGACTGGGGTAAGCCCACCGTGTGTCAAATGTGGGATGTGCACGCCGTCGCGGCCCACATCGTCGGATCCGCTGCCGGCCAAGCATCCCCGCGCGAATTTGTCAGGCAGGTCCGCACAGGCAAGCCTCTGGTCGCCGAGATCGGCGGGGAGTTCTGGTGGGACGGCATGAACGAGCTGCAGGTGCGTGAGCGGGCCACCAGCTCGCCTGACGAGCTGATCGCAGAGTGGGACACGCTCGCCCCGGCTGCGCTGAAGTCACGTTCGAAGCTACCCCGCCCGATCGCCAAACTGCCCTTGCTGAATCTTCCTGAGCCAGTAGGACGTCAGCCGATCGCGTACCTTTTCGACGTCGGATTCACCCGCGACGTCTGGATGCACCGGGTGGACATCACACGCGCCGCCGGCACGGAGCTCGACATCGACGCTGCGCACGACGGACGTCTCGTCGCCGATATCGTCGCAGAATGGGCCGGCACACACGGCCAACCGTTCGACCTCACCCTGACCGGTCCGGCCGGCGGTTCGTACCGCGCAGGGTCGGGCGGAGAGGCAGTCGAGATCGACGCCGTCGAATTCTGCTCGCTCTTGTCCGGACGCGGTGAGGCAACGGGGTTGCTCAGCCACCCACTCCCCCTCTGACCATCGGGCGCGAGAACGTCTCAGGCGACCGGACCCGGCTCGAGCAACACTGCCACCACCCTGCACAGGTGCCGCACCTCGGACACCGTGGGCGCCAATTCGTAGGCATGGTGGTGACACACGTTGCTGAGCCGGTTCCAGGCCATCGCGGCAGCGTCTGCGCGTTCGGTAGTGCCCAGGGACCGAAGAATGACCAGCTTCGACCGCATGCTCGCATTCGGAACCTCGGCACCCAACGCACGAAGATGCTGGTCCACCAGATCCTCCAACGCCTGCCGCGCGAGGAAAGCCGCCAATCTCGCCGAACTACCTGCCGCACCGACGTTTCCGTCGAGCAGACGCTCCGCGTTTCGCAATGCGATTGCCGTCACGAGCTCAAAATCCCGTCGACCACGCGGCCGAGATCCTTCACCGCGTCGACATCGACCGCCACCGCGTCACCGTGCACGCCCGCGTTGCAGAGTTTGAGTGTCGGCCACCGTTCCGGTCTGTAGGACAGCCACCCGCCCAGATCCTTGTCCGCATCACCGTGTACTGCCAACGCGAGCCGATTGCGAGTCTTCTTCACATCACCCCAGCGCTTCTCGGTGTCCTCGCGGCTCTCCCCCGCCCGATGCTGGGTTGCATAGAACAATTGCTGCGCAGCGGATTCCAGAGCCAACCGGAACAAACCCGGTGCGGCGCGCCGCTTCACATCGCCAGGTACATTCTCGTCGCGCACCAGGGCGTACGCGTCGTCGACGTATCGCTTGGCTTGATTGAGCGTCTCTCTGACATGAATTCTCGACCCCGTCTCGCGCGTCACCTCCACCAATCGCGCATCGACGGCCATCTGCCGGATCGCGGTGGCGAGTCGGTCGTCGTGCGAGAAGACCACCACCTGCCGGGTCTCGGCCAAGCTCGACAGCACGCGAATGAATCCGTCGATCTTGGCAGGATCCATGGCCTGAATCGGATCATCGAGAACGATGAAGCGGAACGGGCTGTTCGGCGTCGTCGCCCGCGGAATGAACAACGCCAGAGCGAGCGCATGCAATTCGCCCTGACTCATCACCGACAACGCCTCCGACGGTGCACCGTCGACCGTTCCCTTCAACACCGCTTTACGACGAGTACTGCTTCCCTCCAGGCTGATTGCGCCGATATCGACGTTGCTTTCCTGCCGTAGTTCGGCCCAGATGTCCCTCGCCTGCTCTGCGATCGGCTCGAGTCGCTGATTACGCAGATCGATCGCGTGGGCGGTCATCCACTTCTTCGCAGCCTCGAGATCGGCCACGGTCGCATCCGTCTTGGCTGCCTCCCGTTCCAGCTGTACCCACGACGCGAGACGAGAAGCGATAGGCGCCCACGTGTCCTCCCGCGCCGCGATGGAGTCGAGTGCTTCCTGACGCAGGTTCTGGCCTGATTCACTGACCGCAAACAGCGTCGAGTTCAGGTGTTCTGCGAGGCCGGAAACAGATTCGGGCACAGCCCGAGCCGTCGCAACGGCCTCGTTGTATGCAGTCAGAGAGGACAACTCGACACCCGCGACAGTGTCGGCCGTGGTCAAGTCGTCGATCAGCATGCGAGCTGCGCGGCGCGCCTCGTCCAGATCGCGTCGGGACTGCTTGAACTGTGCGAGCTTGTCGTCTTCGGCATCGATCCGCGCACGGGCATGCGCGGCCCATGCGTCGTCGAGAATTCCCGTTTCGCACACAGGGCACCGACCATCGCCGACCAGATCGTGTAGCTCCAGAGCAGTCCCCAGCAGGGCGTTTCGCTTGTCGGCAATCGCAGCGGCATCGTTGGCGAGATCGATGTTGTTCGCGACGGCGGAACGGACTGCGGCAACGACCGTCTCGATCTGTTCGGGCAGCGGTACCGCCAACCCACCGATGGTGCGCAGGCCCGACAAAGCAGGTGACTGCTCGGACGTCGAACCGGTTGCAAGAGATTGCACGGCTCCGACGTCAGGCTGGCGCTTCTTCAGCAGCGCCACGGCCTGCACTGCGCGATCGTCGTCGGATTCGGCCACGATGCGTTTGAGCTGGATCAACGCGTCTTTCGCCTGCTGGCGCGGCACTTTGGCGTTCTTCAACGCTGCAGTCAGCCGCTTCTCGGCGTCGGTGATCTCGTCGAGTCCGAGTAGTTTCGCCAACGCGTCGTACAGGGTCGACGGACTGTCTTCGACGAGACCGCCGATCTCGTCGTACGACAGGATCGGTCGGTGCAGTTCCACGGCAGACTTCCACCCGAGAGAATCGGTGCCGGGCGAGCGTTTTGCATTCCCGACCTGCGTCCATGTCTTGTTCTCGCGCAAGGCGGCATCAGGATCCCAGTCGACGCCGACGACGGTCCGTTCCGAACCCTCGATGGTGAGTCCGACGCGCACCTGGCACTGCGACGCGTCGTGCAGGTTGCGCCATGTGTCGGCCCACAGCTTGGCCTTGTTCTCCCATCGGTAGCTCTTGCCCGTGACTGCGAATTCGAGAGCCTCCGCAAAGCTGGACTTGCCGGAGCCGTTTCGGCCACTGACGATGGTGATACCGGGGGCGGGATGAAGCGTCAGCTCGGACTTGGGCCCGATACCGCGGAAGCCGGCCACCTCGATGGACGTCAGGAATGCACCGACAGGATCCTCCTGGGTCATGCCGTGCGCAGCCCGGCGGGCCTGCAAAAGGGTGACACCGTCGAGCTGATCGTCGAGTTCGGCAATGCCTTCGAGCGCGGCAAGGACGAGGTATTTGGCTTCGTCGGCCAAGTCCTGATCTGCGTCGATGGCGTCGAACACGACCTCCATGAGCGGTCTGTCCACGGCCTCGTCGGGCTTGGTCACCGGCACTCCCCTGTCGTGTCTGTCTGGTTCCCCAACCAGACCCCACAGTTCCATACGAGACCGACACTGCGCACCCGGACAAGGGGCGGACGCGTACACCGCAGCAGTTGGAAACACCATTTCCTTCATTGTCTCCGATCTGAAACATTGATACCTTGTCGGTAGCCACGAGCGCACCGAGGAGAGACTCCCGACGATGACACCGCCGACACACCCGTTCGACATGACGAGCCTCCAGGGCGTGATGCGTGCGGTGCTGCCCAGCCTCAGAGCCAGTGATGCGTCGGTGATTCGGCTGGTTCTCGATCAGCCGGAGTTCGTTCAGAACGCGTCGACGGCAGAGGTCGCCGAGCGCGCCGGTGTATCGAACGCAACCGTGGTTCGGGCGGCTCGAGCTGCCGGTTTCTCGGGGTTCAGCGACCTGAAATTCGCAGTGGCTCGGGCGTCCGGCGGGGCAGGAATGTTCGTCCCACCTCCCCGCCTGACCGATGTGACGACACCCAAGGAACTCGTCGATTCGATCTTGTCGAGCCATGTCAACGTCATCGGAGCCGTCCGAGGAACCCTGAACGAGGAAGTCGTGCAGCAGGTCGTGGGCAAACTCGATCAGGCCGAACGGATACTGATATCCGGATCGGGCACGTCGTCGGCCGTGGCCGCGGATGCCGCCGTCAGGTTCACCTCGATCGGACTGATGGTCCAGGCTCCTGTCGATCACCTGTCCACACTCGTCGTCGCCCGCCTCCTCCGGCCGTCCGACATCCTTCTGGCCGTCAGTCACACAGGAATCACGCCGCAAACCGTCGCAGTGGCCGAGGCCGCCCGGCATGTCGGCGCCACTGTCGTCGCCATCACCAGTTTCACGTCGTCGCCGCTCGTCGACGTCGCCGATCACGTGCTCGTCGCGGGTGGCTCCGAGCTCGATTTCCAACTCGCTCAATCCAGCAGCCGCCTGGCACACCTGACCGTCGTCGACATACTCCATGCCGGAGTTGCGTTGGCGGACATGGACCGAACTCGTCGCGCCGAGGCCATCGGCTTCGACACACCGGTCCGAGACAAACGGTGAATCACGCAGCACTCGGGCTGGTCGGTCTCGCCGCGATATTCCACGCCGTGTGGAACATTGCAGCAAAACGATTCACCGGGGACGCCGCCGTCTTCGTGTGGATGTACATGACGGCATCGGCCCTGCTGTGCCTCCCGGTAGCGCTGTTGTTCGGCCAGTGGACCGCATCATGGGCCTTGCTCATCGGCCCACTCGTGACGGCCGTCCTGCACATCGGGTATTCGCTGACCCTCCAAGTCGGTTATGCACGAGCCGATTTGAACGTGGTCTACCCGGTCGCACGCGGCACAGGACCGTTGATCACCGTTGTCGTCGCGGTCACAGTGCTCGGCGAACGCCCTGGAATTCTGCCGCTACTGGGCGGCGTGATCATTCTTCTCGGGATACTCGTCGTGACCGGGTACAAACGTCGCCAGAATGGTTCGGTGTCAACAGGAGTGCTGTTCGGATCCGCAACCGGTGCGATGATCGCCGCCTATACCCTGTGGGATCACTTCTCCGTCGTCACTCTCGACCTGTCGCCGGTCACGTATTTCGCGTTGGCGGTCTCGATGCAATCGCTGCTGCTCACGCCCAAGGTGGTCGGCAAGGGGGCGCAGTTGAAGAGCGCATTCGGGACCTATCGGCGAGAAGTCCTCCTCGTCGGAGCGCTCTCCCCCGCTGCGTACATCCTGGTTCTCGTTGCAATGAAGTCCCTGCCGCTGTCGGTGGTCGCCCCAGCCCGTGAGTCGTCGATCGTCATCGGATCCTTGCTGGCGTGGTGGTTGTTCCACGAAAGCAACCCTGTCCGACGACTGGCAGGTTCGGCCGTCGTGCTCACGGGAATCGTGCTGATCGCCGCGAACTAGAGGTGACGGGGAATATCCGCTTCTGACCCCGGCGTAGTCGGGGTTGAACAATGACATCGTCAGCACACCCTCTTCGAAGACGCCGAATGCGAGCCCCAGCAGCAGTATCGTCGGCCAGCCTCTGCCCGCTCGTCGAGTCGGTTCTCGGATCAGAACTGCGCCGGCGCCGTACCACAGCGACAGCGGCAGAATGAGCGGCAACAGGTACAGCGGAAAGTTACCCAGGAAGTTTCCGCAACTAGCGGGGCGAGGAAGTACAGCCCGATCCCGGGACTACGCACTGTACGCATGCTTCAACGGTGAGCCCGAAGTCGAGACCATGGAAGTGACAGACGTCATGACTCCATTCTTTCGGATGTCACTCGATCACCTCGTCCGCACGATGCGCCCGAATACCTGACCGACGTCCATCCGCTGGTGAGCTTCAGCGGCTTCGTGGCGAGGAAGGACATCGTCGTTGACTGCGTAGATCTCTCCCCTCATAGCGCCCACGAAGCATTGGGCGCAATGTCCGAGGCTGTCCCGCCCGAACTCGAGGGGGGGTGTTTGCCCATAACCGGCAGACACAGACGATGATGTCTGCGTGACCCTGTGGATTGTTGCTGCCGGTGTCGAGCTCGCTGTCATTGTTGCGCTCGGCGTGCTGTTGATCGTGTCGCAGAAGAAGTTGAAGACCACCCGAGCTGCTCTGGACCGAGCACTCGACAGCTCGCCGAAGCGTCGTAAACGTCGTGGCTTGGTGCCGTTCGCGATCCGGACGACGTTCAACACCGCCGATTCGCTGATCAACAAGGGCTTCGGCGCGACGGTGCGTAACTCCGTCGAAGACCTCGCGGGCTGGGCGAAGGTCGAGCGGCCCGATCTCGCGCGGATCGCGGCCGACGGCGACGTGGTGGTCGTGTTTTCCGACATCGAAGGCTCCACGGCGCGCAACGAGGAACTGGGCGATCGCGGTTGGGTGAAGCTGCTGGAACGCCACAACCGGCTGATCACCAAGCAGGTGGAAGGCCACGGCGGCCACGTCATCAAGAACCAGGGCGACGGCTACATGATCGCGTTCACCGATGCAGGTCAAGCGGTGCGATGCGGAATCGCAGTTCAGGAGGCTCTGCAGGAGAACCCGGACAAGTGGGATCGGATCCGAGTCCGCATGGGCATCCACGTCGGCAGCTCGGTGCGCCGCGGCGACGACCTGTTCGGGCTCAACGTCGCGATGGCCGCACGCGTCGCAGGGCAGGCCGACGGCGGAGAGATCCTGATCAGCGAATCGGTACGCGAGAAGATCGGTCGTGCGTACGACATAGTCCTCGCCGAACCACGAGAGGTGCAGCTGAAGGGCATGAAAGGAACCCACCAGCTGTACCCGGTGGAAGTTCCCGCACTTCCTGCGCCGACGACCGTGCGGGAACTCGACTGACCGTCAGGGCACCAACACCACACCGATACCCGGAATGAGGGTGTCCACCCGCGGCGGCCCCCAGTACTCGCGCGAATGAGTCACGACGATGGCAACCGGCCCTGCACCCGTTCTCGCCACCACTTCCGTCGGCAAACCCTCTCCGGTGGTCTCGAGCGGAACGTTTCCGTTCGGAATCGCCGGATCGTACGGCGGCTTCTCGTAACCCGACAGCTCCCAGTGCCGCAGACCCTCCGAACCCGTTGCACCAGTAGCCAGATTGCGCCAATGCACCGTCAGGAACCGATACGGATACTGGGGGTCCCACGCAGCGACGTTCGCAGCGGAGATACTCACGACACCGGGCTCTGCTCCGACGGTCGTCTTCATCGGAATGGTCTGGAACAACCCACCCGGCACAGCACCCGGAGCGATCTGAAAGCCGGTGACCACCGGAACCGGCGTGATGCTGGTCTGCGGCGCCGCGGCAGCCGTGCCCGCACCCAGGACCAGCGAACCGAACAATGCCGTCGTAACCACGGCTCTTCGCAACACTTTTCGCATAACCTCTCCCCTCATGTGAATGGAAATGTAGGCCAGGGCCTACATCTCCACTCACGACACCTTCGCAAAACGGGCGGCAACACGTCTACCCCTACACCGATTCGTGACGGGGTCGTGACGCGAACATCGTTAACGCCCACTCCCGCGGCATCGATTTTCCTGTCGAGAAGGTGCTGCACCCCGCATGCACCGGTGAGGGCTCTTCATGAAGCGTCTGTTCGTCACCACCATGGCCGTCTTCGCGGCAACAGCACTCGCAGCCTGCGGTTCTTCGGACTACCGGGAACCCGACACCGTCGCCGCAGTCACTGCAACGGCGACGCCGAACAGCACCGAAACTCCACTACCCGACAACGAACCTGCGCCCGAGGATCAGTCCACCCCCGGACCGAATCCGGTCACGATTCCGCCGACACCGTCACGCGATGACGTCAACGTCGATGCTCGCGATTTCGAGCGTGGTGACGGCCAGTACTTCTTCCGATCCCCGAGCGAAAACGTGTTCTGCGGCTTCAACTCCCAGAACGCGCCCGGGACGGTCGTGGGCTGCCAAGTCCGATACTCCGTGCCCGGCAGCAGCGGTCGGGAATGTCTCAACACCGAGAACAACACCTACGGAGTGCAGATCCTCGAAGGCGGCGCCGTCGAGCAGATCTGCACCAATCAGGGCATCTTCGTCGCCGACGACACGCCCGTACTGGAATACGGCCAGGTCATCGGAGTAACCGGAACGGTCTGCCGCTCCACCGAAGTCGGAGTCGCCTGCTACAGCGGAGCTGACAGTGGGTTCATGATCTCCCGCGACGTCAACGTGACCTTCTGACCGGGTAACGAGGTTCACCGCGGAGTCGATTCACACAATGTCCCAACGACGATAGGACCGAAAAGTTGATCAAGAAAATCATTGCTGCGTCCGCACTCGCACTGGGCGCCACAGCCCTGGCAGCGACGCCGGCTTCGGCCGACGGAATTTACGATTCACCGTTCACCAGTGAGAACACAGAGCACTACGTCAGCGCATTCGACCCCGCCGCGTACGGTACACGCGGGTCTGACCCGCTCATCATCAGTCCCTACGGAGCCAACCAGCCCATCTACAGTTGGAGTTTCCACGGCCAAGGCCAGACGTGGCAGGTCGATCCGGCCGGCCAGGCACATCTTCTGCGGTCGATCCAACTCCCGGCCGGGTCTTCCACTTACACCTTCCGCACCATTTCAGTCTTCGACCCGTTCACGGTCCTCGACTACTGAACGCATCACTGCGCCATTCACGCTGTCCAGCAGCATGAATGGCGCAGTGATGCCGAACGTCGACTGCGGGGTCAGGCGATGAAGCCGGCCAGAGCTTCGTTGAACGTCTTGCTCGGACGCATGACGGCGGCGGTGGCTTCCTGGTCGGGGAAGTAGTATCCGCCGATGTCTACGGCCGTGCCCTGAGCGTCGTTGAGCTCCTTGACGATTTGATCTTCGTTCTCCGCCAGGGTCTTTGCCAGTGGCTCGAAGTGCTTCGCCAGATCCGCGTCCTCGGTCTGTGCGGCGAGCTCCTCGGCCCAGTACAGGGCGAGGTAGAACTGGCTTCCGCGGTTGTCGAGTTCGCCGGTCGAGCGCGACGGGCCCTTGCTGTTCTCGAGGAGCTTTCCGGTGGCAGCGTCGAGTGCCTTGCCGAGAACCGTTGCCTTGCCGCCTGTCTTGGTGCCGAGGTCTTCGAGGCTGACCGCGAGGGCGAGGTACTCACCCAGCGAGTCCCACCGGAGGTGGTTCTCCTCGATGAGCTGCTTGACGTGCTTCGGAGCCGAGCCGCCTGCACCGGTCTCGTACAGTCCGCCGCCTGCCATCAGGGGAACGATGGAGAGCATCTTGGCGGACGTGCCGAGCTCGAGGATCGGGAACAGGTCGGTCAGGTAGTCGCGGAGGATGTTGCCCGTCGCGGAGATGGTGTCCAGCCCGCGGATGAGGCGCTCCATCGTGTAGCGGATGGCGCGGACCTGCGACATGATCTGGATGTCCAGGCCCTCGGTGTCGTGATCCTTCAGGTACTTGCGCACCTTACCGATCAGCTCGTTCTCGTGCGGGCGGTACGGGTCCAGCCAGAAGACGACCGGCATGCCGGACTCACGGGTGCGGCGCACCGCCAGAGCGACCCAGTCGCGGATCGGCGCATCCTTGACGATGCACAGACGCCAGATGTCACCCTCTTCGACGTCCTGAGTCAGCAGGACCTCACCCGTCGCCAGGTCGGTGATGTTCGCTACGCCACCCTCGGGGACCTCGAACGTCTTGTCGTGCGAGCCGTACTCTTCGGCCTTCTGCGCCATCAGACCGACGTTGGGAACGGTGCCCATCGTGGTGGGGTCGAACGCCCCGTTGGTCTTGCAGAAGTTGATCATCTCCTGGTAGATCCGGAAGAACGTCGACTCGGGGCTGACTGCCTTGGTGTCCTTCGGCCGTCCGTCCGCTCCCCACATCTTGCCGCCGCTGCGAATCATTGCGGGCATGGATGCGTCGACAATGACGTCGCTGGGCGAATGGAAGTTGGAGATGCCGCGTGCCGAGTCGACCATGGCCAGCTCGGGGCGCTTCTCGTGGCACTTGTGCAGATCGTCGATGATCTCCTCACGCTGTGCGCTGGGGAGGGACTCGATCTTGCTGTAGAGATCCGAGAGGCCGTTGTTGACGTTGACGCCGAGCTCCTCGAACAGCTCGCCGTGCTTGGCGAACGCGTCCTTGTAGAAGACCTTCACCGCGTGACCGAAGACGATGGGGTGCGACACCCGCATCATCGTGGCCTTGACGTGCAGAGAGAACATGATGCCCGTCTTGTAGGCGTCCTCCATCTGCTCTTCGTAGAACTCGATGAGCGCCTTCTTGCTCATGAACATGCTGTCGATGACGTCGCCGTCGGTCAGCGACACCTTCTCCTTGAGGACGACGGTCTTGCCGCTCTCGGTCAGCAGCTCCATCTTCACCTCACGGTCGCCGTCGACCGTCATGGACTTCTCGCCGTGGTAGAAGTCGCCGTGACGCATGTGTGCGACGTGCGTGCGCGACGCGGGCGACCATTCACCCATGCTGTGCGGGTGCTTGCGGGCGTATTCCTTCACGGCCTTCGGTGCGCGGCGATCCGAGTTGCCTTCACGCAGAACAGGGTTCACTGCACTGCCGAGACACTTGGTGTAGCGGTCGCGGATCTCGCGCTCTTCGTCGGTCTTCGGGTTGCCCGGGTAATCCGGGATGGCGTAGCCCTTGTCCTGCAGCTCCTTGATGGCTGCGAGCAACTGAGGGACCGAGGCGCTGATGTTCGGCAGCTTGATGATGTTGGTGTCGGGGTCCTGGGTGAGGCGCCCGAGCTCGGCCAGGTTGTCCGTGACGCGCTGGTCTTCGTTCAGGTAATCGGGGAACTCGGCGAGGATGCGGCTTGCGACAGAGATGTCACTGGATTCGACGTTGATCTCGGCCGCGCTGGCAAAAGCACGTATGACCGGCAGAAACGCGTGAGTCGCCAGCATCGGCGCCTCGTCGGTCAGGGTGTAGATGATGGTCGGCTGTTTTGCTGTCATGTTCGCCTTTGCCTCTGTTTCAACGTCGTCTTTTGGATGCGTCCACCTCCAACTTTAAACTTGCCGACGCGAGTCCGTGCGGGGCAGTGTTGGGTACGGCTTAGTTACCCATCGGTAGCCCCCTCGGCGTCGCCGAGCAGGGCCTGCTCGTCACCCCTCGGCAGTGCGAGAACGCAGTTTTCGGTACCCGGCCGCGGATTTTATGACCACAACTACGGTGGCGACGAAGACCGCCGCGAGCAACACCCAGAACGCAACGGTCACGTCCGGCGCCCACAACCACATCGCCGACAACGTCCCGCCCGCCAAAGCCGGGACACCGATCAGGGCGCCGACGATCAGCGCCCCTCCCACCACGACAGCGGCGACGCTCCGAACGATCGCACCCACAGCAGAGCGCTCTCTCGTTCCACGCACGACCGACCATCCCGATGCCGCCAGCAGAGCAGTCGCGAGTCCGAGCAGGGTGCCCAACACCGCCGGCGCCATCGACGACGGCAGATCCGACGCGGACCCGTCGAGCACCTGAGTCGTCACGTTTCTGCCGACGGCCGCCACACGCTCGGCCTCGATCTCGCCATACCGGTTGGTGGCCAGCACGATTGCGCGGTCCTCCCCCGGCACCAACGCGACGTAGGTGTAGTAGCCGGGCACCGCACCCGAGTGCCACCACACGTCGTGACCATCGATGTCCTCGTTGTACAGACCGTCGCCGTACGCCGTGCCGTGACCGGTCTCGGCCACCACGGGATCGCCCAGGTTGTCCAGCCGCCACGACGCGTACCGGCCGAGGTCCTCGATCGTCCCGGCCAGGTATCCGTAACCGAGCCCCGCCGAATCCACGCCCACGTCCACCGACCTGGAGGTCCCGAAGAACGGAACGTGACCGTCCGGGACGGCCGCGGTGAAGGCGTCGGGATCGGTGATGGTGCCCGACGCGCCCGCAGGATCGAGAACGTACCGGCGGACGGCATCCGCATACGGCCCGGCGGAGACCTGCTCGACCACGGCCTGCACGAGCAGATAGTTGAGGCTCGAATACCGGAACGTGCCTCGCGCGCCCATTCCGCTCGGTTGCGGTATCGACGCCAGAACATCCGACGCGGATTCCCGACGGGTCCAGTCGTCGGTGACGGAGACGTCGTGCGGTAGCCCACTGGTGTGACGAACCAGGTCACCGACGGTGACCTGCGGGTCACCGAGCAGGTGCTCGGCCTGCGGCAGGACGTCGACGACGACGGTGTCGTTCTGGAGAAGGCCGTCGCGCGCCAGCCCTCCAACCGTGGCTGCCGCGAGCTGTTTCGACACCGAACCCCACACGAAGGGGGCGCCGGCATCCGGCCCCGACGAGGCGTCGTCGACGAGCCCGTCGGAATCGACGATCTGCACGGAGATACTCGGCGCCCCGATGTCCGAGGCCCATCGCTCGACCTGTTGCTGCAGTGAGGGCGGCGGATCAGCGTGGGCGAACATCGTCGCCCCGGAGGCCACCAGGAGGAGCAGAACTACCAGGAACCCACGTCGAACAGCCGTCACCGCACTCGCTCCCACCCGAAGTCGTTTGCCCCTCGAATCTTGACGGCGTAGCAATCCGAGCGCAACCCTCGGCCCACCCAGTGGGCCCGCACCCGTCGGACCAGCAGTTATCATGGTTCGGATAGTTCAAAACTTGTCCAGTTCAGGAGGCCTCATGATCGAGGACCCTGACTTCGACACGGAAGTGAACACGTCCTGGACAGTGTTCGCTGCCCGCCTGGGCCGGTATCTCGACGGCATGCGCGCACCCCAGACCCTCACCCTTCTGTCGGACTCGGTCTGGCAGGTGAGCGGACTGTCGGTGGTTCTCGCCAAGGACCGTGACCTCGTCGACGCGGTGGCGCACGTCCCCAGGTCGCTACTCGACGCACGCACTGCGGAGGAGCGAACGACCCTCGCGTACGCCCGGTGGCGCGCCAGCCCCGCCCGGTCGCACTCGGACGGCACGGAGCTCAGGATCAGCGGCAACGGCACGCCCATTGCCCGCACGGTCATGACACTGTTCCGGGATTTCGGACGGATCAGCCACCCATCGTTTCTGGCGCTCGACGCCACCGGCGCTTCGCCGGGTTGGATTCTCGACGGAAGCCGGGCCCGAACGGACGACGATCTGACCTCGCGTGTGTTCGCCGTGCTGGGACCTGTCGCCGTGGATCGCCTCGTCCGCGACGCGCACATCCGAGTACTCGACGACGAGGCCGTCGTCGAGTACTCGGCAACCTACACCGGGGAGCCGCCCACACCTGCGTCGATACTTCGGTTGGCAGAATCGTGGCCCGACATGGCATTTCGCGTCTCGCCCGACGCGGTTGCCGTGGTGGCGCGCGTCGATTGCTCTCCGTTGGTCGAGGAACACCTGGTCCGAAAAACTCGTATGTTCCTTCGATTTCTCGACGAGGCAGGCGCCCGCTTGACGAACCGCGAATCACGGAGCGCAAGCCGTCGACGCTGAGGTCACTCTCCTCCGAAAGTGTCGTTCCCCTGGGCTGCGGACACGACCAGGTTGTTCGCGGTGAGGCTCGATCCGGACTTGACGGCCTCGATCCAGTCCGACGTCGACGCCACCGCGGCGAAGTTGGACTGATAGAGCACCATCAACGTGCTGTGCAGATCCTCTGCCGACACCGTGCCGGCCTCGTTCGCGAGATTGATCGCGCCGGTGGCGTCGGAGAGGATCTCAGCGCTGACATCGAGCGCCTCCGCACCGGCTGCCGTGGCCAGGTCGCAGTTGTTGGTCATGTATCCGACGATCGTGATCGTGTCGATCCGGTTGGCTGTCAACCACTCCGCGACGGAGGTTCCCTCGAACACGCTGCTGAACTTCTTCTCGACGCGTTCGAACGTAGGTTGTACCAGCGCAGCGATCCGCGGATGGAGTTCCCAGGTGGGTGTGCCCTTGACGAATGCGGGCGACCCTTCCGGCATCTCGTGCTGCACGATCGCAACCGGAATATCCTGCGAGGCAGCAACTTCGATGGCGCTGGCAATGTTGGCCAGCGACTCCTCGCGCGGTGGGTATTGAATTTTCAGTACACCGTCGAAGTACTCCTGCTGGACGTCGACGACGATCAGCGCGCGGCGTGGTGCAGTCATGGTCATCCTCCTCGTGTTGGGTAGCTCCGATTCTTCAGCCTGATTCTTGCGCCGACGAGTGGCACGGATGCATACTTTCGATGACTTTGCGCCACAGTTGGAGGGGTATGAAGATTGCGCTGTACGCATTCGATGGAATCACCATGTTCCATCTCGCCGCGCCGCTCATGGTGTTCAGCGAGGTCACTCGACTCGACGAGGCGCAGGACTGGCAAACGCGCGTGTGGTCGGACGATGCACAGCAGGTAAGGACGGCCGAGGGCTACTCGTTGGGTGACCTCGCGGGACCCGAGGCAATCGAATGGGCGGACATCGTGATCGTCCCGTCCTGGCCGGTGTCCCTGCCGCCTGTCGACGTCGAACTCGGCTCACGCATACGACAAGCTCATCGGCGCGGCGCAGAGGTCGCCGGACTGTGCCTCGGCTCCTTTGCGATTGCCGACACAGGCATCCTCGCGGGCCGCCCGGCCGTCACGCACTGGACCAAGATGGCGGAACTGCAAGCGAGGACCACCCAGACACAACCCGACTCCTCGGTGCTCTACGTGGACCACGGCGACGTCCTCACGTCGGCGGGAACCGCGTCGTCGATCGATGCGTGCCTGCACATCGTCCGCAAGCACCTCGGATCCGCCGCGGCCACCTCCGTCGCGCGCAGCCTCGTCGTCGCACCCCACCGCGAGGGCGGTCAAGCCCAGTACATCGAGCGGCCCGTCACGCACGCCGAGGACACGACCATCGCCGACGTACTGGAGTGGGCTCTTGCACGCCTGCACGAGCCCCTACCGATCAACCGGCTAGCCGAACGTGCGCACATGAGCCGGCGGAGCTTCATCCGGCAGTTCCAGTCGGCAACCGGAACCACGCCCGCACGGTGGGTGCTGGATCGACGCCTCGACGAAGCCAGGAGCCTGCTGGAGACGACGACGAAATCCATCGACGACGTCGCGACTGCCTGCGGATTCGGCAGCACGGTGACCTTTCGCCAGAACTTCGCTTCGGCGTTCGCGGTTGCACCCACGACATACCGAAAACAGTTCGCCCCCAGGCGGTAGCGGGCTCGCTCACTCCCCTCGAGCTCGGCGACGATCCTCCTCCGAGAAGCCCTGCACCGGGGGCGCCCCCATCACCGAGGCGCGCTTGCGACTCTGATAGCTCGCCACCGAATCGAACGCGGACGTGACGCCCACTGTGGTGGACACGTACGTCATGGACTTGTCACGGGCGAAGCCGAGGCCGGTGCCCACGTCCACTGCATCGATGTTGGCGCCGAGAAACACGAAGTCCCACTGATAGTCCCGCTCCTGCTGTTCGATGAGGGTGCGAACAGCCGTGTTGCTCCACTCCTTGCTCGCGTTCTCGTGACCGTCGGTCATCACGAGGAAGGTGACGGAACCAGGACGCTCGTCCTCGGGTGTTGCTGCGAGCTCCGAGCCCACATCGGTGATGAGTCGGCCGATGGCGTCGTACAGCGCCGTCATGCCCCGAGGCTCGAGCACGAGAGGCGGAACCGAATCGATCGGTTGCGAGCTGTAGACCATGTCGTAGCGATCGTCGAACTGCGCAAGAGTGACCACCGTGTCACCCTCGTGCGCACGCTCTTTCGCGATGAACGAGTCGAAACCACCGCGAGTGTCATCGGCGATGGCGTTCATGGAACCCGAGCGGTCGAGCAACGCGGCCACCAGAGACAACTGTGGATTCGTCAAAGAAAACCTCCTGAGAAAGTGCGCGGACTCGCGCGGGTGAAGCTGATGAAAAGAACCGTACCGAGGGGTACCGACACGTTTGCCCGCTATTCTCGGACAAGGCAAAACGGACACCACGACGAGTAGGCAAATTTCATGGCGATCGACTACACCCGCAAGCCTTCGACCCCGGCAACGCCCGCAGTGAGCCTGAGCAAGGTGACGCTGTCCAAGTCGGCGCCCTCGGTGAACCTGACGAAGGCGGGCGAGCCACAGGGCACGATGCGTGTCAATTTGAACTGGTCGACGGGTGCGACCCCCGCACCGAAGAAGAAGGGCTTTCTGGCGAAGCTGGCCGCGGCGTCCTACGGGACCGGCGGCGTCGACCTCGACCTCGGCTGCCTCTACGAACTCGCCGACGGCTCCAAGGGCGTCATTCAGGCGCTCGGCAACAGCTTCGGCGCGGTCGATCGCGCTCCGTACATCGCACTGGACGGTGACGATCGCTCGGGCACTGTCGTCGGCGGCGAGAACATGCACATCAACCTCGCCCGCCCCGAGATGTTCAAGCGGGTCCTGATCTTCGCGATGATCTACGAGGGCGCCCCCAACTGGGCCGCAGTCGACGGCGTCGTCACCCTGTTCCCGACCTCGGGTCCACAGGTCGAGGTGAAGCTCGAATCGGACAGCAACTCCGCTCGAATCTGCGCAATTGCGTTGCTGGAGAGCGGGAAACAGGGAGTCACCGTAACCCGCTTGGTGGAATACATCCAGGGCAGCCAGTCGGATCTCGACAAGAAGTACGGCTGGGGCATGAAATGGGCTGCGGGACGAAAGTAGCCGAAGGCGATCGTCCCGCCCCGCGTGGATTCGAGGTTCTACGTCAGCTGGTGCTCGTCGAACGCGGGCTGCTCGGCCGGCTCCTCGGTGACACTGTAGGCAAGGTGACCACCGATGACGCCGCCGAGACCGGCGGCGGTGAGTCCGGCGAGCGCGAGACCCTTCGCGGCTCCGTCCGTGCGACGGCGTCGGCGGAGGAACGAGCCGAGAAACAGGAACACGCCGGTGGCGTTCGCTCCCGCATGGATGATCCCGACTCGGCGTGCACGTGGGCCGCGGGTGGACCAGTCACCCCACCCGGTGGCAATGGTTGCGGGCGCCGACAGCAGACCGAGCCCGATCAGCCGCTGAGCGGCCTTCGACTCGAAGCCGACGAGGTCGAGCACGACGGCGCTGGTCCATGCTCCGACCGTGACGTTCACCAACGCCGGGTGGATGGGGTGGCCTACGAACGACCCGCGTAGGAGCCCACCGACCACCGTGTCGTCGAGTGCGGGCTTCAGGACGCTGTTGATCGCATCGCTTTCCTTGTCCAGGAACGACGCATCTTCGAGACTGTTCAATACTCCGGGGAGGCTCATGTGATCTCGCCTACCCCGCGGATCACGACGTCAACCTCTGGGTTGGCTAACCACACCTGCCGAGACGGGATGCGATCAGGGTCGCGACGTGAGTTCTCGCCGCTTCGCGAGAGGAGTCATTCCGAACCAGCGCTTCGCACTGCGCGTCAGAGTGCTCGGCTCGGAGTAGCCGAGTTGTCTGGACACTGCGGACAGCGGGACGTCCGTGTTCGCGAGCAGACTCAATGCGAGCTCGCGCCGGGAGTCGTCCGCCAGAGCGTCGAACGTCGTGTCCTCGGACGCCAGTCGACGCTGGAGCGTTCGAGGATGCAACAGCATCAGAGCGGCCACGCGGTCGAGGTTCGCCGCCCCGGCGGGCAGTGATCGAACGATCAACGTCGACACGGCATCTCGGAATGCGACCGAGGTGTCTCGTCCTGCCATGTATCGCACAGCCACGTCGTAGGCCAGCGGATCGACCCGAGGCAGGTGCCGATGCAGGACCCCACGCGGGAAGTCGAGCGCGTTACGGTCGCAGCCGAACTCGACCGTGCACCCGAAATAGTCTCGGTACGTCGATATCTCGGAGATCCGCGGGTGTTGGAACGCGATTCTCGATGGGTGAAAATCCTGACCTGCCATCATCCGAACCGTCGTCAACGTGACGCCCAGCGCCAGTTCGACGACGTGCGCCCGGTGCGGTAGACGATGCAGCACCGTATCCACGGAGTACGACGCTTCCATACCCCCGACCGTCAGGTCGGCGGACAGCGCAGGGCTGTACACATGCGCGTACTTCACGACGCCACGAAGTGCATCGCCGACTGTCTCGGCGTTGCGGGCCGCGATCGCGACGGGACCGAGAATGTCGGGATCCTGACGAGCTGCGAGTCGCAGAGCGAAGTCCGGTGCGCTGAGCTCGCGCGCACACAGACCGAGCAGTGTGGACAGCGCGCTGAACGGCACGAAGTTGTCGTACGTTCCGATCACGTCCGGGTCGATGCCCACCCTGTCGCAGTACTCGTACGGATCTCCGCCACATTCCTCGATCAGCTCGGTCACGCGGGTAAGCGACGACGCGCTGATCAGATCGGCCATGTGTCGAAATGTAAAAAACTTGGCATGTGATGTCAATTATTGGGTGCTGTTGGGCGTGATGATCGACACAGCTGCCGTTCAACGCAGAACGCGCCTCAGGAGGAACCGACATGACCGCTCGCATCGACCACGACGCTCTCTTCATCGACGGAGGCTGGACACCTCCTCGTACCGACGCCCGGACGTCCGTCGTCTCGCCCCTCACCGAGCAGGAAATCGGCTCGTTTCCCACATCGACCGACGCTGACGTCGACTCTGCCGTGTCGTCGGCTCGGGTCGCGTTGCGCCGCCACGACTGGGCCGGGCTCACTCCCGCCATCCGGGCCGGGCTCATACGTCGATTCGCCGACGAACTCGAGAAGCGAGCCGAAGAGCGCGCAACGACGGTGACCCGACAGAACGGAATGCCCGTCGAGCTAGCTCGTTTCGCCGAAGGCGCTGCCCCGGTCCAGTTGCTGCGCTACTACGCGGACCTCGCCGAGTCGACGCCGCTGGAAGAGCGCCGCGCCAGCCAACCGATGCCGGGGACGACGATCGTGCGCCGCGAACCCGTCGGCGTCGTCGCCGCCATCGCGCCGTGGAACTTCCCAGCGGTGCTGTCGATGTTCAAGATTGCTCCGGCCCTGGCTGCAGGGTGCACAGTTGTACTGAAGCCGTCGCCGGAGACGACTCTCGACTCCTACGTTCTGGCCGAGGCCGCGATCGCCGCGGAACTCCCGGCCGGCGTGATCAACATCGTCACCGGCGGCCCGGACGTAGGGCAGTACCTTGTCGCACATCCAGGCGTCGACAAGGTTGCCTTCACCGGTTCGACAGCGGCCGGACGGCACATCGGCCGGGTCTGCGGGGAACTGCTCCGACCCGCCACCCTCGAGCTCGGAGGTAAGTCCGCTGCCCTGGTTCTCGACGACGCCGACGTCGAACGAACCGTGACGGGACTGTCCACCGCATCACTGCTCAACAGCGGACAGACTTGCTACATGTCTACTCGAATTCTAGTTCCTCGCAACAAGAGTCGCGCCTACGTCGACGCCATCACCGCCATGGCGTCGAGCCTGCCCGTCGGCGATCCCATGGACCCGGCCACCTTCATCGGTCCGATGGTCAGCGCCGCACAACGTGACAGAGTGCTCTCGCTGATCGATCAGGGACGTGCCGAAGGCGGAAACATCACCACCGGCGGTGGACGAGTAAACGGCGTCGGATACTTCGTGCAGCCGACGGTGTTCGCCGACGTCGACAACGCCAGCACCATCGCACGCCAGGAGGTGTTCGGTCCGGTTCTGTCCGTCATCGCCTACGACGACGTCGACGACGCAGTCGCTCTGGCCAACGACTCCGAGTACGGCCTCGGCGGGACGGTGTGGACCTCCGACGAAGAACGTGGCATCGGCGTGGCACGGCGCGTCGAGACGGGATCGTTCGGCGTCAACACCTTCAACCTGGACTGGGGCTCGCCGTTCGGCGGGGTCAAGGCCAGCGGTCTCGGCCGTGAACTCGGCCCGGAAGGTCTGGCCGCGTACCAGCAACTCAAGTCCATCTTTCTCGCATCGTAGAAGAAATCGAGGATTCGATGTCCGACGCAGGACTCGCCGGTGCCCGCGCACTGGCCGCCGACACACTGAAGATCGCCGAGCAATTCGGCACCGTCGAGTGGGAAGCAGACACCGCCTGCCACGGCTGGCGCGTGCACGACCTGATCGGCCACATGGCGTTCTTCTTCAATTTCATCGCCGATCCCGACCTGGTGTTCCCACCGAATCCGAGCGGAAAGTCCGAGCGTCTCAACGACGCTGCCGTCCGCGAACGCGCCGATCTACCGCACGAGGAAATACTCGAGTACTACCGCGAGCAGTCCGAGGCCGGACTTGCCACGCTGTCCGCACTGAACTCTCCCGACCTGCGGGACGGCACCCTCGACATGCTCGACCTCGGAACGTACAAGCTGCATCAGCTGAGCGATGCCGTGTCCTTCGATCACCTGGTGCACCTCACGTCGGATCTGTTGCAGCCGTTCGGCCCCGTGACCGCAGGTGACGTGGACGTGGCCACCGCGATCGATCCAGCGATCGACTGGATGATCGCCGGACTCCCCCAGATGTGCGGCGACAGCGTCGGCGCCTCGCTTGATTCACCTGTGGGGCTTCATCTCACCGGCGCTACCGACAGGACCTTCGTCCTGTCCCGGCAAGACGACGCCGTCGTCGTCACCGAGGACGGCGACCTCCCCGATCACGTCGCCACCTCGTCGGCGACGGATTTTCTGCGCTGGGGCACAACACGATCCGCATGGCGATCCGCCGTCACGGTCAGCGGTGACCGCACGCTCGTGGCGTCGGTCCTCGACGCCATCGACATCGTCTGAATTCGACCATCCACCGAAGAGAGAGAACACAATGTCTCAGCACCTGCAGGACAAAGTCATTCTGATCACCGGCGCCGGCGGCGGCTTCGGCCAGCTCATAGCCGAGAAAGTCGCAGCCCGGGGCGCCAAGGTCGTGGGCCTCGACATCAACGAAGCAGGCCTGAAAGCCGTGTTCGACGGTATCGACGCCAAAGGCCATGCCGGGACGTACTCTGTCGCCGACGTGACCGACATGGATCAGGTAGTCGCAGCAGCACAACACGCCGTCGACACCTTCGGCGCAATCGACGTGTTGGTGAACAATGCAGGCGTGATGCCCCTCGCATACTTCGCCGACCACGAGCGCGCATGGCAGAAGTGGCACAAGGCAATCGACATCAACATCAAGGGCGTCGTCAACGGGATCTCCGCCGTCTACGACCAGATGATCGAGCAGGGCCGCGGCCAGGTCGTCAACATCTCGTCGATCTTCGGCAACGCCGGTATCGACGGTTCCGGCGTCTACAGCGCAACGAAAGCCGCAGTCACCACGATCTCCGATTCACTGCGGATCGAGGCCAAGGGCAAGATCAAGGTCACGACGGTCAAGCCCACAGGTGTCACAGGCACGAACCTGGCGAGTTGGATCGTCAACGACGAGGCGATCCTCGGACTGACCGGTCAGCGCGGTGCCATCTTCACCGAGAACATGACTGCCGCGACCACAGACACCCTGCGCCCGGAGCAGAAGGACGTCGACAACATCGAGTACTGGCTCATCAAGCCCGACGACCTCGCCGACGCCGTGGTGCACGTCATCGACCAGCCCTGGGGAATCAGCATCAGCGACATCACCGTCCGCGCCAGCGGCGAGGACTATCTGTACTGATCCCTGTAGGAGTGGAAATGTAGGCCCTGGCCTGCATTTCCACTCCCATAGGTGAGGGTCAGGCCACCTCCGAAGCCTGCGTCTGTGTCTGTGTCTGCGAAAACCAGGAACGCCTGACGTACAGCGTACGGTATACTGGCCGCTCACTCGACCGGCGAAAGGCAACTACACGCGATGACCACGGCCGAATCACTCGACACCATCCTCGTTCGAGGCGCACGCGAGAACAATCTGCACGGCGTGGACCTCGACCTGCCCAAACGCGAACTGATCGTGTTCGCCGGAGTCTCCGGTTCCGGCAAATCCTCGTTGGTGTTCGACACCATCGCCGCCGAAGCGCAGCGCCAGATCAACTCGACCTTCACCGCATTCGCCCAGACGTTCCTTCCGTCCTACGGCCGACCCGATGCCGATCTGATCGCCAACCTCTCCGCCGTCGTCATCGTCGACCAGAAGCGCCTGTTCGGAGGACCCCGGTCGACCGTCGGCACCATCACCGACATCGGTGACTGGCTGCGCATGCTGTGGTCCCGCGGGGTGACGCCGTCGATCGGCTACGCGAACGCGTTCTCCTTCAACGACCCGGCCGGCATGTGCCCCGAATGCGAGGGACTCGGGGAAGCGAAGATCATCGACATGCACGAACTCGTCGACGAATCGAAGTCGTTGCGCGAAGGCCCTTTCAAGCACCCGGACTTCGAGCCGGGCAAGTGGCCGTACCGGGTGTTCGCCGACTCCGGGTTGTTCGATCTGGACGTTCCCGTCGAGCAGTACTCCGCCCGTGAACGCCACATCTTCTTCGATGCCAAGCCCGGTGAGGTCGACGTGGTCAACACCGAGGCCCTCATGAAGAGCTACGAAGGAATCGTTTCGCGCTTTCGTCGCAGCTATCTGTCGAAGGATGCCGATGCACTCAAGGGCAAAGCGAAGGCAGCGTTCGACCGGATCGTCACACGCGGCGAGTGCGAGGCATGTGGCGGCACCCGCTACAACGAGACCATCCGCGGCGCGACCCTCCACGGACTGTCGTTACCCGACGCCTTCGCCATGCAAGTGTCCGAACTCGCCGAGCGCATTGCCGGATGGAACCTGAGGGAACTGAACACCTTCCGTGACGAGATCGTGCTGCAACTGCGCAGGCTCGTCGATCTCGGGCTCGGCTATCTCAGTCTGAACCGAGCGACGTCGACCCTGTCCGGGGGCGAATCTCAGCGCATCAAGATGGTGCGCCACCTCGGCGCGACGCTCAACGACATGCTCTACGTGTTCGACGAGCCGACCACCGGCCTGCACCCACGCGACGTGCACCGCCTCAACGACATGCTCCTTGCGCTGCGAGACAAGGGAAACACGGTCCTCGTCGTCGAGCACGATCCTGAAGTGATGGCCATCGCCGATCGCATCGTCGAAATAGGCCCAGGCGCAGGCAAAACCGGCGGGAACGTGGTGTTCGAAGGAACCTACGACGAATTGGTGGCCGCCGACACCAGAACAGGTAGTGCGCTCCGCCGCGACGGTCACTCCATCTCCGCTCCACGAACACCCACCGACTACCTGCACATCACCGGTGCCGACACCCACAACCTCCGAAACGTCAGTGCCGACATTCCACTGGGCGTTCTGACAGCCGTCACCGGCGTCGCGGGATCGGGGAAATCGAGTCTCATCCACGGTCATCTGCGTTCGGTCGCACCCGACGCCGTCATCATCGATCAATCGCCCATCCGCGGGTCACGGCGCTCCTCCCCCGCAACGTATTCCGGACTCCTCGACCCCATCCGTGCGTACTTCGCGAAGAAGACCGGCCAGCCGGCGTCTCTGTTCTCTCCCAATTCCGACGGTGCCTGCCCCGACTGTCAGGGCAGCGGCATCATCTTCACCGATCTGGGGTTCACGGACCCGGTGTCCAGTACCTGTGAAACGTGCCAGGGACGGCGTTTTCGGCCGGGAGCGATCCGGCACACCGTCGACGATGTCAGTATCGCGGACGTATTCGAGATGTCCGTCGAGGACGCGCAGGACTTCTTCGAGGTCAAGAAGATTCGTGACATCCTGCACCGGTGCTCCGACGTCGGCCTCGGATATCTCTCGCTGGGCCAGAATCTTTCGTCGTTGTCCGGTGGAGAACGTCAGCGCCTCAAGCTCGCGACGGAACTGGTCGGGTCGTCTCCCATCCTGGTCCTGGACGAGCCCACTACCGGCCTGCACCCGTCGGATGTCTCGAATCTCATCGCACTGTTGTCCGGCATGGTCGACGAGGGCCGCAGCGTGATCGTCATCGAGCACAACCTCGACGTCGTCGCAGCGGCCGACTGGGTCATCGATCTCGGACCCGACGGCGGTCTGGGCGGAGGTGAGGTCGTGTTCACCGGAACGGTCGCGGATCTGGTGAACACCGACACGCACACAGGTGTCCATCTCGCCAAGAGCCTGAGGCGCCGACCCGACGGCAGGTAGGTTCGGTGATCATGAGCAGCGACACATCGACCGGCCTGGCCCGCGCCGCCTACACGACGTTCGAGCCGTTTCACATCACCGCCTATTTCAATCCCCTGCTGAAGACGGTCTCCGCGGACGCCGGGTTGGACGGGCACGCGTGGTACGTCGGGTCGCGTGCCGCACCGCTCGGTGAGACCGCGGCGAGTGTCGTCGCAGCGACGTTCTACAACTTCAATCCCGCGCTGATCGAGCGCGTGTGGCCGGCCGCCGTCGACGCCGGGCTGGAGAAGATCACCGAACGCCGCTGGACCACGCTCGACACCGTCCTCGGCGACGCACTGGGCGAACTGGTGTCCGACCCCGATCTCCCCCGTGTGGCCGATCGACTGCGCGACATCGGCGACACCGCCTGTTTCGCAGGTCGGCCACTGTCTGCAGCATGGCACTCGACACAGCGACCGGACGCACCACATCTGGCGCTGTGGCATTCCATCGCCGTGATCCGCGAATGGCGAGGCGACGGTCACCTGGCCGCACTCGTCGACGCCCAACTCGATCCGACGGAAGCCGTCGTGTTCCACGAGGCGGAGCATCCGGACCCGAAAGCTCGACGAGTGCTCGGCAAGCGCATCACCCAACTCACCCGCCAGTGGTCGGACGAGGAGTGGGCCGCCGCCGCGGATCGTCTCGCCTCCCGCGGACTGCTCACGACCACCGACGGGCGAGAAGCCCTCACCGATCGAGGCGTCGAACAGGACGCGCACATCGAAGCCAGGACCGATGCGCTGGCGTCGTCGATCTGGAAGAACGTGCCCGACGCGGAAGCCCTGGTCACCAGTGTCCGCCCGTACGTCAAGGCCGTCATCGATGCGGGCATTCTGCCCGGCACCAAGAAGAAGAGCTGATCGACCGAGCGTCTCCGAGCACGAGGCCCCGTCGACCGTGGTCGGCGGGGCTTCGTGCTGCCCGGGGGAATTTATTCTTGTCGGAGGGAATTGATATCGTCGCGAGCACGTTAATTGAGCCGAAGACGCTCAACCTTGCAGTAGGAGGAACGCATGCCGGCATACCTGGGTCCGCAGGGTCCCCGCCGTATCGACATCAGCCGTTTGATGAGCACGGCTACCCAGTCGCTCATCGGAGATGCAGCCACGTTCGCTGCCGGTCGCGGTGATGCAGAATTGGATGCACTGCACGTTCTGCACGTCATGGCGAAGAACGACCCCACCCAGGACCTCATGCAGCGCGCGGGTGCGACGCCCGACTCGGTGGCGGACGCCGTGGAGCTTCGGCTCCCCCAGGCGCGCGAGACCTCGGTCAGCGCCACCACCCTGAGCAGCACCTTGAAAACCGCCATTCTCGAGGCCCACCACATCGCACAAAGCCTCGGTTCGACGTACATCGATCCCGAACACCTGTTCCTGTCCTTCGCCGCCGATCCGGAGCACATCGCCGGCCGGCTGCTTGCGGACGAGGGCATCACTCCCGAAGGCCTGCAGACCGCACTGAAGGGTGGTTCCGTGGAACCGCAGTCGCAGTCCGAGACGCCGACGCTCGACAAGTACGGCGTCGATCTGACCGAGCGTGCGCGCGAGGGTGGTATCGACCCGGTCATCGGCCGTTCCGACGAGATCGCGCAGACCATCGAAATCCTCTCCCGTCGCACCAAGAACAACCCGGTCCTCGTCGGCGAGGCAGGTGTCGGCAAGACTGCCGTCGTCGAAGGGTTGGCTCAGCGCATCGTCGACGGTGACGTTCCCGATCGCTTGTCGGGCAAGCGCATCGTGCAACTCGACCTGTCGTCCATGGTCGCGGGCACCCGCTACCGCGGTGATTTCGAGGAGCGCTTGACCAAGGTGATCGACGAGATCGTCGCGCACTCCGACGAGCTCATCGTGTTCATCGACGAGGTGCACACCATCGCCGGCGCGGGCGGAGGCGCCGAGGGCGCCATGGATGCCGGAAACATCCTCAAGCCCAAGCTCGCTCGCGGCGAACTGCACATCGTCGGCGCCACCACCCTGGACGAGTACCGCACGAACATCGAGAAGGACCCCGCCCTCGAACGCAGGTTCCAGCCGGTGACGGTTCCCGAGCCGAGCGTGGACGACGCCAAGGCCATCCTCACCGGGCTGCGTAGTCGGTACGAGGAGCACCACGGTGTCACCTACACCGACGAGGCAATCAGTGCCGCCGTCGAACTCTCCGATCGCTACATCGGTGACCGCTTCCTCCCGGACAAGGCCATCGACCTGATCGATCAGGCGGGTGCCCGCAAGCAACTCGCCAGGCCGAGCATCGACGTCGACGCGATCGAGAAGAAGATCGCCGCAGTGGAAGTCGAGAAGGCGACGGCCATCGAGAAGGAAGACTACGAGCGCGCATCTCAGCTTCGCGACGAGGCACAACGGTTGCAGGACCGTCTGAACGGCAAGTCCGGTGACGATGCACCCGAGGTGTCCGCCGAGGACATCGCCGAGATCGTCTCGCGGGCAACCGGAATTCCGGCAAGCCAGATGACGCAAGAAGAGAAAGAACGTCTACGGCGACTGGAATCCGAGCTGCACGAGCGCGTCGTCGGACAGGACGAGGCCGTCGAGGCCATCGCCCGTGCGGTGCGGCGCAGCCGGACCGGCATGAGCGACCCGGACCGTCCCGTCGGCAGCTTCCTGTTCCTCGGGCCGACCGGCGTCGGCAAGACCGAGCTCGCAAAAGCACTGGCCGCGTCTCTGTTCGGTGACGAGAAGAAGATGCTTCGCCTCGACATGAGCGAGTTCGGTGAACGCCACACCGTCAGCCGACTCGTCGGTGCACCTCCCGGATACGTCGGTTACGGCGAAGCCGGCCAGCTCACCGAGCAGGTGCGACGCAATCCGTACTCGGTGGTGCTGCTCGACGAGATCGAGAAGGCCCACCCCGACGTGTTCGACACACTTCTCCAGGTGCTCGACGACGGCAGGTTGACCGACGGCCAGGGCCGCACGGTGAACTTCAGAAACACCGTGGTGATCATGACCAGCAACCTCGGTTCGGACATCATCTCCAGCAAGTCCGGTGGTACCGGATTCAACACCGGAGCACTGGACGAGAAGCCCTTGCGTGCGCGAGTCATGGGACGCCTCCGTGAAGCGATGCGACCGGAGTTCCTCAACCGCATCGACGAAATCGTGGTGTTCCGCAAGCTCGATACCGAACAGCTCCACCGGATCACGGACCTGATGCTCGCCGAAAGCCGGGAACGTCTCTCGGCCAAGGGCATCGAGATCACGTTCAGCGACTCGGCCGTCGACTGGCTGGCGAAGAACGGTCACCAGCCCGAATTCGGTGCCCGGCCGTTGCGTAGGTCGATCCAGCGAGCACTCGACGACAAGATCGCCGACCTGCTGCTCGACGATGCCCTCACCGAAGGCGGCAGCGTATCGGTCGACGTCGCGGACGACGAACTCGCCTTGAACGTGGCGTAGCGCAACTCCGTCGAAACCCTCCCGTGCAGTCAGGCGCGGGAGGGTTTCTCACGTAGTGTCCACCGCCGATACCTGCGTACCGCTACGACGTAGCGCACCCACGCAACCAGCAGCGAAACAACAAGGATCAGAATCCATCCGACCATGACGAAGTACCAGGTTCCCCAAACCAGGACGAGGGCAGCAGCCGCCCCTGCAGTCTCCGGCGAGAACACCCCATTCATTGCCGCCAAGACCCAGAGGACGACAATCGCAGTCCCTTCGCACACCCCGTAGGTCGCGACAGCACTCACCACGAGCGATTCCCGCCACAGCCACACGAACGACGGCTTCTGTTCCACTGATCCCCCACCAGCGCCATCGACGACACTCCCCGACCGGCAGAGTACAACGCACTGCGGCAAAGATGAGCAGATGATTCTTGAACATGCTCTACTTCACGTCACATCCGATCGCTCGGAGGAATTCGAGACCGCTTTTGCGCACGCCAAGTCGATCATCTCGGCGATGCCGGGGTTCGTGACGCTTTCCCTCTCGCGCGGCGTGGAGCAACCAGGGGTCTACCTTCTGCTCGTCGAATGGGAGACCCTCGAAGCCCATACCGAGGGTTTCCGCGGATCAGCGGAGTACCAGGAGTGGAAGGCGTTGCTGCATCATTTCTACGATCCGTTTCCGGTCGTCGAGCACTTCTCGCCGGTTCTTCGGGCCTAGCATGGATGCACCCCTCAGCACCGAAGGAGACCAACCAGTGCCCACTGCAGCGTCGTACACCTCGAAGCAGGATCAGCTCGAGATCAGCACCAATACCTGGCCCACAGCGGTCACTCCTGCTCGTGGTGTCGTTCAGATAGCCCATGGTCTTGCCGAGCACGGCAGTCGATACGCCCGCTTCGCCGGGGCGCTGAACGACGCCGGGTTTCACGTCGTGGCATCCGATCATCGAGGCCATGGCGCGTCGATCGAGCAGACACCGGGCGATCTGGGGGCACGGGGCTTTCCTGCGCTGTGGGCGGACATCGAACAACTGGGCGAGCAACTGTTGAACGAGTACCCGGACCTACCTCTGTTCCTCTTTGCACACTCGATGGGTTCGTTTGCTGCCCAACATGTTCTGATCGAGCGGTCCGATCTGTACGAGGGCGTGGTCCTGTCCGGGTCTACCACCCTCGATGTGCTCGCCGCGGGCATGGTCGACGCCCCGGCCGGTGATCTCAGCGTGTTCAACAGCGCCTTCGAGCACCGCACCGGATACGAGTGGTTGTCGCGCGACGAGTCGGAAGTCGACGCCTACGTCGCCGACGAGCTGTGCGGCTTCGACCTGCCCGCGGCGACGGTGCCCGCGTTGTTCACCGAGGCGGACAAGCTTGCAGATCCGCACGAGCTCGAGGAGATCCGGTCCGATCTGCCGCTGCTGATCACGTCGGGATCCGACGACCCGCTGGCCGGCGGCGGACAGCTGATCGAACAACTGGCCGCGCGCTACCGCGAGGCCGGGCTCAGCGATGTGACGGTGAAGATCTACCCCGGAGCCCGCCACGAGATCCTGAACGAAACGAACAGGGACGAAGTCACCGCAGACATCGTCGGATGGCTGACGAGCCGCCTCACCTGAGCCGGAGCTTCACGGGCTGCCCGTCCTCCGGGAAGGGCAGCGACGTGAAGTTCAGTGGTGCAACGTAACTCGGGTCGACCTCCCAGTCGAATCGGAGCAACAGATGATGCATGATCGTCTTGATCTCCGCTCCGGCGAAGAACATTCCGATGCACTTGTGCACTCCGCCGCCGAACGGCTCCCACGCGTAGCGATGAACCTTGTCCTCGCGACGATCTGCACAGAACCTGTCCGGATCGAACTTCTCCGGATCCGGCCAGTACTGCGCCATGTGATGAGTGAAGTGCGGGGCGACGGATGCGTATGTTCCGGCGGGGACGAACTTTCCCTGCACCTCGGTGTCCTTCACAGCGCGACGAGCCACGACGGGAGTCGGCGACACGAGGCGCAGGCATTCCTTCATGACCAGGTCGACGCTCACCAGTTCGTCGAGTTGATCCAGCGTCGGCGACTCCGTTTCCAGCGCAAGCGATTCGGCTCGGCACTTCTCCCGCCACTCCGGATGCTGCCCGAGATACTGCATCATCGTCGACAGCGTGATGGTCGAGGTATCATGCGCCGCCATCAGCAAGAAAATCATGTGGTCAACCACTTCGTCGTCCGAAAAACGCTGACCCGTATCGGATTCGATGTGACAGAGAACGGAGAAGAGATCATCGGTCTCGCGGGCGCGACGCGCAGGCAGATAACGCCGGAAGAAGTCGTCGAGCACCTTCCGTCCGTCGAGCCCACGCTTCCATCGAGTCCCGGGTAGGCGGTATCGAACGATCGACGTGGCAGCCTGGACGCAGGCCACGAAACTTGCGTTCACGACGTCGATCTCGGCATCGCTGCTGTTCTCGGCTCCCCCCATGAACACCGACGTCGCGACGTCGAGAGTCAGCGCCTTCAGTGCCGGATAGACCTGTACGGCGTCACCGGCATGCCACCCGTCGAGCCCCGAGGCGACCACCGGATTGAGAGAGTCGACCGATCTGACGAGCCTCTCACGGGTGAACGCCTGCTGCATGATTCGTCGATGTCGCAGGTGCTCGTCGGAATCCAACAGCATGAGCCCGCCGTGGAAGAACGGGCCGATGAGCAGCGACCACCCGTCGCTGTTGACGAACGCCTTGTCCTTGTTCTGCAGGACCTCCTGGCATGCGTCCGGCCCGAGGACGGTGATCCATCGCTGCCCGGCCATCGTCAGCCACGACACGTCGCCGTACTTGTCCCATCGACTACGAAACAGAGTCAGGGGATCGCGAATGTATTCGAGCGTGTGACCGACGACGGGCAGTCCCCCGTCACCGGAGACTGCTTTCAACGGGGATCGAGCCGGTGGTTCCGCCAGGATTCGTGCCATTCGCCAGACCTTCCTCGATCTGACAGGGAGCCCTGTCAGATAACTGTAGTGTGCGTCACACTTCTCGCGTCTGTCAACATCTACTCATGTCGACAACCCGCAGATACGCAGGCATGAGCGCCGACGACCGTGCCGCCGACCGTCGGGCACGCCTGCTCGAAGCTGGGCTGGAGGTGTTCGCGGCCTCAGGAGCCAACGGCGCAACCATGACGGCGATCTGCGCACAGGCCAAACTCACCGAACGCTACTTCTACGAGAGCTTCACCAGCCGAGACGATTTACTGCGCAACGTCGTCGACGCGGTGTCCGACGAGATCCGCACCGCAGCCCTGGACGCACTCCACTCCCCCGCGGACAGCGTCGAAGCACAGGTCCGACACGCCATCACCGCGTTCGTCACGGTCCTCACCGACGATCGACGCAAAGGCCGCGTCGCGATGATCGAGTCCTCGGCCGTCGAGTCGCTGCGCACGCATCGCCGGGAGTCGATGCGTGAATTCGCCCGCCTCGTCGCCGCAGAAGCCCACGAACTCTACGGCGACCACGCGTTGCCCGAGCCCGAGTCGCAGATCACCGGCCTCCTGTTCATCGGAGGCCTGGCCGAACTCGTCGTCGCCTGGTTGAACGACGAGATCGACGTGACCCCGTCACAGATCGTCGACGCCGCAACGCGCCAGTTCGTCGCGACGACGCATCGCTGAAAAAGCTACAGTCGAGAAAGTGGCCCACACTCGTCGACCGAAGCAGTCGACACCCGCGGACAAGACCTGTGCGTCGTGCGGGCGGCGCATCGAGTGGCGCAAGAAGTGGGAGAAGAACTGGGATGACATCAAGTACTGCAGTGATTCCTGCCGGCGGCACAAGGTGAGCGCGACGGACCGTCAGCTGGAGGACAAGATCCGGGAGCTGCTCGACGCCCGCTCGCGGGATTCGACGATCTGCCCGTCGGACGTAGCGCGCGCGATGTCCGAGAACGACTGGCGAGACCTGATGGAGCCGGTGCGCAAAGCTGCACGCCGCCTGGTCGACGCCGGGGAAGTTCAGATCACCCAGAAAGGTTCGGTCGTGGATCCGTCGACAGCCAAGGGCCCGATCAGGATCCGGTGGACGCGCTAGTCGTCCAACCGTGGGAGCAGTGGGGGTTCCGAATGCAGCTGCTGCATCACTGATTTCAAGTTTCCCAGGATCCGCGGCAGCGCTTCGGCATCGTCACCCAGTTCGCGCATGGGGCTTCCTTCGCCGACGAGCTCGAGCACCATCGTCGCCATCCGGGCAGTCGCCTTGCTGTACAGGTCGTCGTGCGGGCGTCCGAGCCTGTCGGCGACCGCCTGCTCGAGCATCACGCGCTCATGCATGTACTGCTCGAACAGCCGTGTCGTGAGCGACGGCGTCACGTCCAGAATCTGCTGAATCTGCACGAAGCGCTCACTGCCCGCCCGAGGCGTGAGGAGCAGCGCACGGAGCGCATGGCCCAACGACACCTCCAGTGGCTCGTCCTCGGGGCGCGAACGCAGCTCGTCCGCCATCTGCCCGTTGAGCTCCAACGGTCCGACGACCAGTAGGTCCTTCGTTGGGTAATACCGGTACAACGTGGTCGTGCCGATCTCGGCCTTGGCCGCGATCTCTTCCATCGTCGTCTTCTCGTATCCGCGATCGAGGAACAGCGAGAATGCCGCGTCGAGTATCAACTCACGCGTCTGCGCCGCGTGCACTTCACGTAACCCCATGCTCAGCAATGTAGCAGCTGCCCCCTTTCCGGTAGTGACTACCGTCACGGGTCAGATATGTGGTAGTCACTACCAAGTAGGTTTACGCTTCTCAATCAGAGATCACCTCCAATCGAAAGGTGCCACCCATGGCATGGCAACTGTTCAGGCTGGGCCGATGGTCCTTCCTGCATCGCAAACTCGTCGCCGGCGTCTGGGTGGTATTACTGCTGCTCGGAGTGCTCGGCGCGTCCACGTTGAACACCCAGACGTCCGACTCGTTCGAGCTCGACGGCATCGAGTCCACCGAAGCCTTCTCGCTCATCTCCGAGCGCAGCGGTGAATCCGCAGACGGTGCCACCGCACGCATCGTGTTCGAAGCGCCCGAAGGCCAGTCGCTGACGGAACCATCGAATCGAACCGCAGTCGCCGACGCCATCGCGTCGGTCCAGTCCGAGCACGTCGCGTCGGCAACGGATCCGTTCACCGCGGGCACCATCTCGGAGAACGGTCGGGCCGCCTACGCGACCGTCACTTACACGACGCCGGCTATCGATCTCGTCGACGCGGACCGCACCGCTCTCGACGAGGCGAAGACGGTCGGTGAGAACGCAGGACTCACCGTTGCTGTCGGTGGCGACGCCGTCACGGCCATGGGAGAGGTTCCCCTCGGAGAACTGATCGGCATCGGTGTCGCGATCATCGTCCTGGCCATCACCTTCGGATCGCTCGTCGCCGCAGGCATGCCCCTACTGACGGCACTCATCGGTGTCGGAATCGGCATCATGGGCATCACCGTCCTCGGCGCATTCGTCGAACTCAGCTCGGTCACTTCCGCATTGGGCACGATGCTCGGACTCGCCGTAGGAATCGACTACGCGCTCTTCATCATGTCCCGCTACCAAAGCGAAGTCAGACAGGGACATTCACTGGAGGAAGCGGCAGGCAAAGCCGTCGGCACTGCCGGGTCGGCGGTCATCTTCGCCGGACTGACCGTCATCATCGCGCTCGCCGGACTCTCGGTGTGCGGCATCGGATTCTTGACGCAGATGGGCGTCGGCGGCGCCTTCATGGTGTTCATCGCCGTGCTCGTCGCACTGACGTTGCTGCCCGCGATCCTCGGTTTCGCCGGCAAGAAGGTCCTCGGAGGGAAGATCAAAGGCCTGAAGACCGTCGATCCCGAGAACCCGGAGACACGCACCAACGGGCAGCGGTGGGTCGAGAAGGTGAGCGCGTTCAAATGGCCCGCGCTCGTCGCAGGTCTGCTTGTCGCCGCTGTGGTCTCGCTGCCCATCGCCTCGATGGAACTGGCACTGCCCGACGACGGTACCGCCCCCACCGGCAGTGACAACCGCGTCGCGTTCGACACCATCGCCGACAACTTCGGCCCCGGCGCCAACGGTCCCCTCGTCGTCGTCGTCGACACCGAAGGTGCTGCGGATCCCGTCGCGGCCGTCGGCACCGCCGTCGACAAGCTGGAAGGAATCGGCACCGACATCTCGACCATCGTGCCTCCAGTCGCCGAGGTACTCGAACCCCAGCTTGCAGCAGTCGGATTCACTACGGTGCAGATCATTCCGGACAGCGCACCGTCCGACGCTGCCACCAAAGAGTTGGTCTCGACGATCCGCGACACGATGTCGGACCTGCCCGCCGAAACCGGCGCCCGTGCCCTGGTCACCGGACAGACGGCAGTGGGAGTCGACATCGCCGACGAACTCACCTCGGTGTTCCCGCTGTACCTGGCTGTGGTCGTCGGGCTCGCCTTCATCCTGCTGATGTTGGTCTTCCGCTCGATCCTCGTGCCTCTCAAGGCTGCTCTCGGATTCCTGCTGTCCGTAGGCATCTCGCTCGGAGCGACGGTGGCAGTGTTCCAGTGGGGCTGGTTGGCGAACCTCATCGGCGTCGACACCCAGTCACCCGTCGTGTTCATCCTCCCGCTGCTGCTGACCGGCATCCTGTTCGGTCTGGCCATGGACTACGAGGTGTTCCTCGTCAGCCGCATGCGAGAGGCCTACGTCCACGGCACCCCCGCGAAGCAGGCCGTGATCGTCGGATTCCAGCACAGTGCTCGCGTCGTCGTCGCGGCAGCCGTCATCATGTTCGGCGTCTTCGCCGGCTTCGCGCTGACCGACCAGGTGATCATCAAGACCATCGGATTCGCCTTGGCCATCGGCATTCTCGCCGACGCGTTCCTGGTCCGCATGATGATCGTCCCGGCCGTCATGGCCATCGTCGGCGACAAGATGTGGTGGTTGCCCAAGTGGCTGAACCGAGTCCTGCCGAACCTCGACGTCGAAGGCGAAGGCTTGAACGACAAGCTGGCCCCGGCGAGAACTCCGGAACCTGCACACAGCTGACCTCGGGATCCGTCGTGGCCGCCTCGATCGCTCGAGGCGGCCACTTCGGCTTCGTGCGGGCGGCGTGTCAGCGAAGCAGGCCCGCAGCGGTGGTCGCGTCGATGATCAGCGAGGACACCAACCCGGACTTCAGAACGGACCGAACAGCCTCGAGTTTCTTCTCGCCCGCGACGATGGCGACGACGTCGGCGATCCCCCTCAAGTCCTCTTCCGACACCCCGATCCGGCGATCGTCCAATCCCTCGACGCGATTACCGTCGGAGTCGAGCAACAAAGCACACGACTCGGCAACCACACCTCGCGCCGTCAGTTCTTTTGCCTCAGCCGGCGACACCAAGTCGTAGACCTGAGACAACCCCGGTTGCCACGCGCCGATGGACACAACAGCTTTGGTCACCGACGCATGATGTTTCAGCGTCTCCTGAATGCCACGACTTCCCCGCAACGCGTCGCCGGTTCTGGAGTCGGCCACCACCAGCGGCGCATACATCGACCACGCGTGTCCGCCACCGAGTTCGGTGATCCGACGCACCAACTCGGCCGAGGTCGAGCTGACTGCTCCCGCCATTCCGGTCAACTGCACCACGTCGCACGTCGCGATCGAATCCAGATGCGTCGTCATCCTCGACAACGTTCGACCGCAGTCCACCCCGAGTACGTCAGTGGGAGTGACGATTTCGCTGAGCAGATCAGCGGTGACACGGCCGACGGCGTCCCAGAGAACGCCCTGCTCCTCCCCTGCCGTACGCACTGCGAACGCCATGCGTAACCCGAACGTGTCCTTGAGCGCACGAGACAGTTCGATGTCGATGGACTCGGGTGCATGAACCTTGATCTCGACCATGCCCGACGCCACGGCGTCCTCGAGTATTCGCGCCACCTTGAATCGGGAGAGCCCCAGTTCCTCGGCGATCTGTATTCGGGTACGGCCGTCGAGGTAGTAGCGCCGCGCGACCAGTCCGCGTTGAGTCAGTTCTTCCGGACCAACCCGCGGAACATTCTGCTCCGGCATGACCCCTCCCTTCGGCTCACATGAGCCTCATCATGATGCCTCACGCTCATATGAGCAACCTCGTTGACATATGAGCAACTGGCCATGCATGATCCTGTTCACAAATCACGTGAGTAGTGAGGTACTACATATGAGCGAGCTCGACGACGCTGAACTGCAGCGTCTCGCGCACACGGTGTTGGTCCGAGAGGCCTCGGGCCTGAACGGCCTGGCCGACACCGTCGAACCGAGCGTCGTTCGCGTCGCCCGGGCACTGGTCGACACCAGGGGCAAGGTCATCACCACCGGTTCCGGCACGTCCGGGATCATGGCCGAACGACTGGCTCACCTGTTGTCGGTATGTGGAACCCCGTCCCTGTACCTCCCCGCGATGGATGCACTCCACGGCGGGATGGCTGCGATCAGCACCGACGACCTCGTCCTCGCGATCTCGAAGACCGGTCGATCGGCCGAACTCACACAATTGACGAGCCGACTCGTCGGTCGCGGGATTCGAGTCGTCGCCGTCACGGAAGCTGCGAACTCTCCGTTCGCCCGGGCAGCAACCGACATCGCCGAACTACCCGCCACCGCACCCGATGCCGATCCCGGCAACATGATCGCGCTCGCCAGCACCTTGGCCGTCGGCGCATGGGGCGACGCAGTCAGCGTCGTCGCCATGGCGCTCACCGGCCACACCCTCCACGACGTCGTCAACTCGCATCCCGCAGGGGGCGTCGGTACCCGTGAGGACGTATTGGACAGCAACGACGCACCGGTGGTGGGACTGTGAGCCGCAGCGTCGTCATCGGCATCGACTCGTCCACTCAGTCGTGCAAAGCGGAGGTCCGCGACGCCGACACCGGTGACCTCCTCGGCTCCGGCACTGCGCCGCACACACCCGCATTCCCGCCGTGCAGCGAACAGGATCCACGGTCGTGGTGGGACGCCCTGGTCACCGCCGTCCGCGCCGCGCTGGCGGCCGCAGGCGACGTCTCGGTCTCCGCGATGTCGGTGGCAGCACAATGCCACGGATTGGTTCTTCTGGGCGCGGACGACGAACCCCTACGTCCTGCCAAACTGTGGAACGACACGACCGGCGCCGACCAGCTGGCGGAACTCGTCGAGCGAATCGGCGGGCCGGAATGGGTGCGCCGGATCGGGTCACTGCCCACCGCCGCCTTCACGATCGCGAAGCTCGCATGGGTGGCCGAGCACGAACCCCGTGTACTGGATGCCGCGCAACGCGTTCTTCTTCCGCACGACTACCTGACCTACCGCCTCACCGGCCGAGCCGTGACCGATCGCTCCGACGCGTCCGGCACCGGATACTTCGACGCCACGACCGATTCCTGGCTACCCGAGTACCTCGATGCCGCTGCAGGCGCACGTGACTGGCTTCCGATGCTGCCGACTGTCCTCGGCGGCGCCGACGCGGCAGGCCACGTGACCGAGCGCGCAGCCACCGAGCTCGGCATCACCGGACCGGTACTCGTCGGCGCAGGTGCAGGCGATCAGCACGCCGCGTACCTCGGTCTCGGCCTGCGCGACGGCGATCAATACGTCGGTCTCGGCACGTCGGGCGTCGTCGCGACCTCCACGCGCACCCCGGTGTTCGACGAAGGCGGCGTCGTCAACGGGGTCGCCGACGCGACGGGCGGTTACCTACCGCTCATCTGCACCCTCAACGCGGCACGGGTAGGAGACACTGCGGCCAGGATCCTCGGAACCGATCACACCGGTCTCGCCGAGCTCGCACTCGCCGCGGGACCGACTGTCGGCCCCACGCTGGTGCCGTTCCTCGACGGCGAACGCACGCCCAACCGTCCCCACGCCCGTGGGCTGCTGTCCGAGATCACGTCGGCGACGACGCGCGAGGAAATGGCACGTGCATTCCTGGAAGGCCCCCTGCTGTCCCTGCTTTCGGGCCGAGACGCACTACGCTCGTTCGGCATTCGCTGCGAAGGCCCCCTGACGGTCGTCGGAGGCGGTGCCCGGTCGCGGGCGACCCTGCAACTGCTGGCGGATCTCGCCGGCGACACGGTGACCGTGCCCGACGCCGACGAGGCGACCGCTCGCGGCGCGTGCGTACAGGCCGCGGCGGTCGCTGCGGGTCACGACATCGACGGCATGGTCGCGCTCTCTCAGCGCTGGACGCCCGCGGACCGCGCGACGGTTGCGCCCCGCAAGACCGAGCGCGACATCGACGCGGTTCGCGAGAACTGGCGTCGGGCTTCGGCTGTCGACGTTCTGGACAGGAGCGTCGCGCCATGACGGTCGCCCTCGCTCCGTGGCACGCGGGTCACGAAGATGTCCTGTCGGGCAGCATCTACGCCTCGGCTCCCGGCCGCCGAATCGATGCAGCACGCGCGCTCGTGGCTGCCGGCATCTCGGTGCACGTCGACGTCATGGCCCCGGGGGAAGGACTGCCGGCCGGAATCGATACCGCCGAGCTTGCCGAACTCGCCGACGTGGTTCCACAGCACATGCTCGGGATCCATCTCATCGGGAGCGCAGCCGGAGTCCGAAAACTACTCCCGACGATTCCTCATTGTGGAGATCTGTACGTACCCATCGGCATTCGCGACGAACGTGACTGCCGACTCTGGGCCGCGGTCTGGGACGAGTTCGACGACACTGCGCCGACCGCCGAGGATCTGGACGGCTATCACGGAGTGCTCGTCATGCTCCTCCAGCCCGGCACGTCCGGTACCGCCGACCCGGATCGACTGAAGTTCGCCCGAATGTTCTCTGCCCGCGGCGACGTCACCGTCGACGGGGGTGTCACACCCGAACTCATACCTCGCTGCCGGTCTTCAGGAGCTACGACGCTCGTCGTCGGCCGCGCCCTACTCACCGATCACTCACTGCCGGAAGGACACTCATGACCACCGCCACCCCCACACCTCCCGCATCGTCGATGCGCGCGAGCGTGATGACCGGCGTGCGCACGCTCGAGATCGAGGACCGACCCGTCCCCGCCCCGGCACCGTACGAGGTTCTGATCGAGGTCGCTGCCGTCGGCGTCTGCGGCTCGGACGTGCACTATTACCGCGAAGGCCGCATCGGTGACTTCGTCGTTCACGATCCGATGGTGCTCGGGCACGAACTGTCCGGTCGCATCGCCGCTGTCGGTGAGGGCGTCGACGCAGGACGTATCGGCCAGCGCGTCGCCGTCGAACCACAGCATCCGTGCCGCCGCTGCAAGCAATGCATGGCCGGCCGTTACAACCTGTGCCCCGACATGAAGTTCTACGCGACGCCACCGATCGACGGTGCGTTCTGCCGATACGTCACCATCGACGCCGACTTCGCACATCCGGTACCGGATTCCCTCTCCGACGAAGCCGCCGCGCTGCTCGAGCCACTGTCGGTGGCCGTCACGACGATGCGCAAGGCAGGCATCGTGCCGGGGTCGTCGATCCTCATCGCCGGCGCCGGACCCATCGGCATCATCACGGCGCAGGCCGCACGTGCTTTCGGTGCAGCACGCATCGTCGTCTCGGATCCGGTCGAATCGCGCCGAGAACGCGCCCTCACCTTCGGTGCAACCGAGGTCATCGACCCGATGAACCAGGACGTCGCGGCACTCGATCCCCAGGTGGACGCCTTCGTCGACGCCAGTGGAGCAGCACCTGCGGTGCAGAGCGGCATCCGTGCGGTCGGCCCCGCAGGACACGTCGTCCTCGTCGGCATGGGTGCCGGCGACTACCCCCTTCCCATCAGCCACATCCAGAACCTGGAAATCACCGTCACCGGCGTGTTCCGATACACCGACACATGGCCGGCGGCAATCCATCTCGCATCCAGCGGCCTCGTCGATCTCGATCGACTCGTCACCGGACGCTACGACCTCGAGCATGTCGCCGACGCGCTCGAGAGTGACACCGACCCTGCCAGCCTCAAGTCGATAGTGGTGCCTGCATGAGCAACAATCCTTTTGATCTGACCGGACGTACCGCGATCGTCACCGGCGGTAACCAGGGACTCGGACGCGCATTCGCGTTCGGCCTCGCTGCCGCGGGCGCCCGCGTCGCCATCGCCGGACGAAGCGCCGAGCGCAATGCCAAGGTCGTCGCCGAGGCCGCGGCCGAGGGATACACGTTCGAGGCCATCACCGCCGACATCACCAAGCACGCCGACATCGAGCGAATGACCACCGAGGCAGTCGAGAAGCTGGGCCAGATCGATATTCTGGTCAACAACGCGGGCACCTGCTACCACAACGATTCGTGGGATGTCACCGAGAGCGAGTGGGACAACGTCTTCGATCTCAACGTGAAAGCCCTGTGGGAGTGCAGCATCTCCGTCGGTGCACACATGCGTGAACGCGGCACGGGCTCGATCGTCAACATCGGCTCGATGTCCGGCATCATCGTCAACCGTCCGCAGATGCAGCCTGCCTACAACGCGTCGAAGGCCGCAGTCCACCACCTCACCAAATCGCTTGCTGCGGAATGGGGAACGCTCGGCATCCGCGTGAATGCCGTGGCCCCGGGATACTGCAAGACGGAGATGGCCCCGGTCGACCGACCCGACCTACAGCGCTACTGGATCGAGGACGCACCGATGCAGCGCTACGCGATGCCGGAGGAGATCGCACCCAGCGTCGTCTTCCTGGCCAGCGACGCCGCAAGTTTCATCACCGGATCGGTTCTGGTTGCGGACGGAGGCTACACAGCATGGTGAGTACCGAATCATCCACTGTACGACGCATTCTCGTCGAGGGTATCGACGACGTCAGCGTCGAGACCGTGTCGACGCCCGAAGCCGGCGCCGGTGAGGTCCGCGTCCGCAGCACGGTCGTCGGGATCTGCGGATCGGACATCCACGCCGCGCACGGCCGTCACCCGTTCATCGACCTGCCGTTCCGGCCAGGTCACGAAGTGGTCGGCATCGTCGACGCCGTCGGGGAGGAAGTGGACAGCTCGCTCGTCGGCACCCGCGTGGTGATCGAGCCGAATCTTGCGTGCGGGCACTGTACGCAGTGCCTCGCCGGGCGCTACAACATCTGCGCCGAGCTCGCAGTCTTCGGGTGCCAGACGCCCGGGGGTCTGACGGATGCATTCACGATCGCCGAGGATCGGGTCATCCCGTTGGCCGATGGCCTCGACGATCGCCATGCTGCACTCATCGAGCCGCTGGCCACTCCGGTCCATGCAGTTCGCCGAGCTGCGACACTCGTCGGCGGGTTGGACGGGAAGCGCGTCGCGGTATTCGGTGCAGGCCCGATCGGTCTGTTCGTCCTGCTCGCCGCACGCCGCGCGGGAGCAACGGTCGTCGTCGCGGATCTGCTCGACTCCAAGCGTGCACGCGCCGAACGCCTCGGTGCCGTCGGTAGTTTCGACCCGACGTCGGGCGACGCCGTCGCCGCGGCGAAAGCTGCGCTCGGCGGACCGGCGGACGTCGTCATCGACTGTGTTGCCCGCGAATCGTCCGTTGCACAGGCAATCGACATCGTCGACAAGGGTGGTGCCGTTCTCATCGTGGGTGTCGCCGCTGGTGCTACCCCGGTCCCCCTCGATCTGATCCAGGACCGCGAGATCATCGTCGCAGGATGCCTCATGTACGTCCGTGAGGATGTCCAGGAAGCGATCGACATGCTCACCGAGGGCGCGGTACCGATCCACGAGTTCGTGACGGCGGAGTTCCCGCTGGAACGGGCAGCGGAGGCGTTCACCGCCTCGACCGACCCCGAACACGTCAAGGTCCTGATCACTGTCGGTGACCGACCATGACCGGCCTGCTCGAGTGCCAGGACGTGACCAAGAGTTTCGGCGGTGTGCCTGTGCTGAAAGGGATCACGCTCGAACTCGAACCAGGTACCGTCACCGCGCTCGCCGGCGAGAACGGGGCGGGCAAGTCCACGCTCATGAAGATCGCAACCGGACAGCTACGCGCCGACACCGGAACGGTCACGATCGGCGAGCACACCCTCTCGTCCGGTGACCCGCGCGATGCGGTTCGCCACGGCGTCGCGATCGTCCCGCAGGAACTGGCGTCGATCGACGACATGACGGTGTACGAGAACATGTTCGTCGGACGTGAGAAGCGTCGTGGCATCTTTCTCGACCGCCGCGCGATGATCAAGGAAGCCGCCGAAACACTCGGCGTCTTCGACGTCGCGATCTCCCCGACAGCACGGATGGGATCGCTGCCGGTCGGACTTCGGCAGATCATCGAGATCGTCAAGGCCGCCCGCACCGGCGCCCAGGTCGTGATGCTCGACGAACCCACCTCGGCCATCTCCGAGCGTGAGGTCGAGGGTTTGTACAAGGTGATGCAGCAGCTGCGTGACCGCGGCGTCGCCATGGTCTACACGACGCACAAGATGGCCGAAATCCGCGCGATCGCAGACCGTGTCGTCGTTCTGCGTGACGGCAAGTTGATCACCGACGAGAAGCTCACGGACATCACCGACGACGACATCGTCACTGCGATGATCGGCCGTGAACTCGAGAATCTCTTCCCTTCCGTCGGCAAGGACACCGGAGACATCGTTCTCGAAGTCGAGAACCTGCACGTCGTCGGCGCATCCGAGCCGGTGAACCTGACGGTCCGCAGAGGTGAGATCGTCGGCCTCGCCGGGCTTGTCGGCGCAGGGCGTACCGAGCTCCTCGAGGCCTTGTTCGGAATGCGATCGGTGTCGTCGGGAACAGTCAAGATTTCCGGCAAAACGGTTCAGAAGGGCAAGCCTGCCGCGGCGATCACGGCCGGAATGGCTATGGTCCCCGAGGACCGCAAGGTCAACGGTGTCGTGCTGTCGATGAGTGTGCTGGACAACGGATCTCTGCCCAGACTGTCCTCGTTCAGCATCGCCGGATGGCTCCGCACCAAGTCTCGCTCGGCGGCGGTGTCCGACGCGATGAAGTCGGTTCGGCTTCGCAGCCGGGGACTCGGGCAGAGCGTCGGCACCCTCTCTGGTGGAAATCAGCAGAAAGTGGTCCTCGCACGCTGGCTTACCGGTACCGTCGACGTATTGCTCCTCGACGAGCCCACCCGCGGCGTCGACGTCGGAGCTCGCTCCGAGATCTACCGCATCATCACCGAATTCGCGAGCCGCGGAATGGCTGTCGTCATGGCGTCGTCGGACATGCCCGAAATCGTCGGACTCTCGCATCGTGCATTCGTGATGCGCGAGGGGGCTTTCGTCGGCGAGTTGGATCGAGATGCGCTCGATCACCCAGAAGTTCAGGACTCGGTGTTCAGGCTGGCAACGGCTTTGGACACCCGGACCACAGAAGCCCGGGATACCGGCACAGCAAGCGAAACCGTCGCGACCGACAAGCGGTCGTCACTCGAGGAGGCACCACAGTGACAACACCCGTCGCTGAACCGGACGAGAAGACGTCCGTATCGGCCGTTACCGGAGAGCCTGTTCGCCGGTTCTCCAGCGCGTGGGCCGGCGCGATCGCACTGCGTTACTCGATGGTCATCGTCATGTTGCTGGTGATCGCGTATTTCTCATACCGCAGTGCGCGATTCGGCACCGTCGACAACCTGCAGACCATTCTCGTCGCGGCTGCACCGTTCGCGCTGATCGCACTCGGTCAGACGCTGGTGATCCTGACCGGTGGAATCGACCTCTCGGTCGGCAGCGTCATCGCAGTGTCCGCCATGGCGTCCGCTGCTGTGGCCAAGGCCAACCCAGGACAGGTCTGGCTGACCGTGCTGGTCGCGATGTTCGTCGGCCTCGTCGCAGGTTCCATCAACGGATTCCTGGTTTCCCGCATCAATGTTCCTCCGTTCATCGCGACACTCGGTATGCTCACCGCAGGTTCAGGTTTCGCGTATGTGATCGGTGGTGGCGCTCCGATCAACGGCCTTCCGGCCGAGTTCGGCCAGATCGCCAACACCAAGATCTTCGGACTTCAGATTCCCGTCCTCGTGATGATCATCGGCATCGTCGTCCTGGCAGTGGTGATGAAGCGGACCGCCTACGGCATGCGTGTCTACGCGGTCGGTGGAAACCGTACCGCTGCAGAGATCGCGGGCATCAATGCCAAGAACGTTCTCTTCAGCGTCTACGCGCTGTCCGGAGTGCTCGCCGGATTGTCCGGTGTGATGCTGGCGTCGCGCGTCATCTCCGGTCCACCGAACCTGGGCCAGGGCTACGAGCTCGACGCCATCGCGGCCGTCGTCATCGGAGGCGCAAGCCTCATGGGCGGACGCGGCACCATCTGGGGAACTGCGCTCGGCCTGTTCATGATCCAAACCCTCAACAACGGTCTCGACCTGCTCGTCGTCCCCGCGTACTGGCAGGACGTCATCAAGGGCGTGCTCATCGTCGCTGCCGTCTCGGTCGACGTCTGGTCGTCCAAGCGAAGAACCTGACCGCTCTCGTCCCTCACCTCACTACCCACCGATCCGGAGAAGAACAATGAAGTTTGCTTCCAAGATGCTGACCGTGGCGGCCACGGGCATCCTCGCCGTCGGCGTCACTGCCTGCGGCGCAGGCGACACCAGCGCCCAGGACGGCAAGACGCGCATCGGCGTCACCGTGTACGACATGAGTTCCTTCATCACCGCAGGCAAGGAGGGCATGGAAACCTACGCTGCGGCCAACGACATCGAGCTGCTGTGGAACTCGGCGAACAACGACGTCTCGGTCCAGGCCAGCCAGGTCGATTCCCTCATCAACCAGGGCGTCGACGCCATCATCGTCGTTCCGGCACAGGCTGATTCGCTGGCACCTCAGGTCCAGTCCGCCAAGGACAAGGGCATCCCGGTCATCGCCGTGAACGCCGAACTCGAGACCGACCAGATCTCCGGCAACGTTCAGCCCGACGACGTCGCAGCAGGCGCGCAGGAGATGCAGATGATGGCCGACGAGCTCGGCGGGCGCGGCAACATCGTCATCCTGCAGGGACCGCTCGGTGGCTCCGGTGAGATCAACCGCGGTGCGGGCATCGATCAGGTACTCGCGAACTACCCGGACATCAACGTGCTGGCCAAGGACACCGCCAACTGGAAGCGCGACGAGGCAGTCAACAAGACCAAGAACTGGCTCTCGAGCTTCGGCGACCAGATCGACGGCGTCGTCGCGCAGAACGACGACATGGGCCTCGGCGCGTTGCAGGCGCTGAAGGAAGCCGGACGCACCGACGTCCCGATCGTGGGAATCGACGGTATCGAGGACGGCCTCAACGCCGTCAAGAGCGGTGAGTTCATCGGCACGTCCCTGCAGAACGGCACCGTCGAACTCTCGGCAGGTCTGGCAGTCGCCCACAAGATCGCGCAAGGCGAAGACGTCGACACGGCACCGGTGTACGTCATGCCTGCCATCACCGCAGACAACGTGGACGTTGCCATCGAGCACGTCGTGACCGACCGTCAGGCGTTCCTCGACGGACTGGTGGATCTGACCGCTCAGAACCTCGAGACCGGCAACATCGCCAACGAAGGAATCCCCGGGCAGTAACTTTCCCGGTTCCGATCTTCGAGGCGGGGCGGCAGCTCTCCCCCTCCAGCCCGCCCCGCCTCGAATCCCACCTGTACAGAGAAAGGCCCGTCTTCATGACCGCACTGCCCGCACCCGTCGATCTGTCCCTCGATGGCAAGGTCGCCGTCGTCACCGGCGGTGCGTCGGGCATCGGCGCAGCGATCGGCGCGGCCTACGTCGCCCAGGGAGCACGCGTCGTCCTGCTCGATCGCGACGGAGATGCGGCAGCGAAGCAGGCCGCCGACATCGGCGCGCACAGCGTCGAGTGCGATGTAGCCGACCGATCGTCCGTTGCACACGCCGCACACAAGGTCGTCGAAGACTTCGGACGCGTGGACATCCTGGTCAATTCAGCTGGAGTCGCCCGACTCGCTGCCGCCGAGGATCTCTCCGACGACTTCTGGAACCTGACGATGAACGTCAACCTCACCGGAACGTTCCTCGTATGTCAGGAATTCGGGCGCGTCATGCTGGATGCAGGCAGCGGCCGGATAGTCAACATCGCGTCCCAGGCGGCAACTGTCGCCATCGAAGAACATGCGGCCTACTGCGCGTCGAAATTCGGCGTACTGGGTTTGACGAAAGTCCTCGCTGCCGAATGGGCGAGCCGCGGCGTCACCGTCAACACCATCTCCCCCACCGTCGTGATGACACCGCTGGGCCGAGACGCGTGGACCAATCCGAAGGGCGACGCTCTCCGGGCGCGTATCCCGGTGGGCCGCTTCGCCGAGACCGACGACATCACCACGGTGGCCGTCTTCCTGGCTTCCCCTGGCGCGGCCATGATCAACGGCGCCGACATCCTCGTGGACGGCGGTTACACGATTCTGTGACCCGAAGACGGTGACGGGTCAGATGTTTCGCGGCAGCCAGCTGGTCAACTTCTCCGGGTTCAGCATGAACCAGACGTCGACGATGCGGCCGTCCACCACGCGGAAGCTGGCCGTCCCGACTGTCCGGTCATCCGCTACGAGACGGTAACCGAGGCCGTCCGCCATCCGGGCCTCCTCGACACGCAGAGCGGGCTGCTTCGCGACGACACCGAGCACGAAGCGCGCCACGCGATCGGAGCCGAGAACCGGCCGTCTGGCAGCACTGACGAATCCTCCACCGTCGGAACGCAAGGTCACGTCGGGCGCCAGCACCTTCATCAACTCGCCGATGTCGCCGCCGCGGCTGGCCGCCAGAAACGAACGAACCGCAGCGTCGTGGTCGGATTCCGCCACGAGAGTCGAGCGTCGCTCGCGCACATGCCGTCGAGCGGCCGACGCCAATTGCCGGGTTGCCGCAGGCGAGCGGCCCACGATCCCCGCGATCTCGTCGAACGGCACCGCGAACACGTCGTGCAGTACGAACGCCACCCGTTCGGCAGGAGTCATCGCTTCGAGCACCACCAGAAGCGCCGTGCCGACGGCGTCGTCGAGGGTGACACGGTCGGCCGGATCGATCTCCGCAGCAGTGCCGGCGAACAGGTCAGCCGGCACCGGTTCCGGAAGCCACTCTCCGACATAGCGTTCACGCCTCGCTCGTGCAGAACCGAGGAGATCGAGAGCCACCCGACTCCCGACGCGCGTCAACCACGCCGCCGGATTCGCGATCTCCGCCCGTTCCTCCTCGCTCAGTCGATACCACCGCAGATACGTCTCCTGCACCACGTCCTCGGCGTCGGAGAGCGTCCCGGTCATCCGATATGCCATCGACAGCAACCTGCGTCGCTCGTCGTGGACGTCGCCGAGATGTGCAGGCAAGAACTCGGTCTCGTCGTCCATCACCGGATCATGCCACTTCCCCGTCGACGTTCGCGCGCGGTTGCCCGGCCCTCGTGAATGCATCCCGCGGGGCCACGGTCGCCGCGAGCGAGGCAATGTCGCGGCGACCGACGAACGCGCCGACCCAGCCGAGCAGAACCCGAATCTTGCGCTCCCACGTCGGTACCGCAAGGACGTGGTACCCGCGGTGCATCGCCCATGCGGGCCATCCCTTGACGACGATCCACTTGTACTGGAACAGACCGTGTCCCCGGCCGAGAGTCGCGACCAACCCGAGGCTGCTGTGCACGTAGTTCTTCGGTTCGCGGCCGCGCACACTTGCAACGATGTTGGACGCCAGCCTTTTTGCTTGCCGAACCGCGTGCTGCGCATTGGGAACCGTCGTCGCGCCGTGCCCGACGGCGAGGTCCGGCACCACCGCGTTGTCGCCTGCCGCCCAGGCGTCGGCGACGGTCTCGTCCTCGGCTCCGACGCGCAGGTCCGCACGTGTCACAAGGAATCCTCGTGCGTCGACGGGGAGGTCCGTGTGCCGTGCGACGACGCCGTTCGCAGCGTTGCCCGCAGTCCAGACGATCAGATCCGAGTCGAACTCTTCCCCCGTCGACAACACGACGTGGCCGCCGACGGCCGACACCATCTGGGCGTTCAGGTGCACGTGCGCGCCGCGACCCCGCAGATGCCGGACGACCCAGCGTCCCGGCCCGTCGCTCACCTCGGGCAGAATCCTGCCCTGCGCCTCGACGAGGTGGAACGCAAGCTCGCGGGCCCCGATCTCCGGGTAGTACGTCAGCTGCTCGGTCGCGAGAGACAGCGCCTCCGCGAAACCTTCGACTCCCGAGAATCCACCGCCGACGAACGTCACGGTCAGCAGGCGGGCACGCTCGGGGCCGTCGGGCAGAGCAGCTGCCCGGTCGAACGCGGTGAGCAGCCTGTCCCGGATCGCGACGGCCTCCTCGACGTTCTTCATGCCGATCGCCTCGTCGACGAGGCCCGGAATCGGGAACGTCCGCGTGACGGCACCCGCCGTGACCACGACGATGTCGTAGTTCAGTTCGATGTCGCGGCCGTCGAGGCCGTGGGCTCGGACGAGCTTTCGTGCGTGATCGATCCGGTCCACGGTGGCGGCAACGAGGGTGGTGCGGCGCAGGTGCCGACGCAGCGACACGACGGTGTGCCTCGGCTCGATCGCGCCGGAGACCACCTCGGGCAGAAACGGCTGGTAGGTCATGTAGGGGCGAGGATCCACCAGAGTCACGTGCGCCTCGTCGCGGTGAAGCTTCTTCTCGAGATTCAGCGCTGTGTAGAGCCCGGCATACCCGCCGCCGACGATGAGGATCTCCGTCATGTCCCGCCTCCGATTGTGTCTGTACCTCTACGACGACACAGCCGACTCATATGTGAGGAGGCATCAAGTGGTGCGGGACTCGGCTACTTCAAAACGTCGACGTTGGTCCGCAGCAGCAGCACGTTGTAGTCCGACCACCGTGACGCGGTGAAGTAGAGGTCGTTGCCGCTGGACAGTGGGTGGATGTACGGCGCGTAGATTCCGCCGCTGGTCTGCCGGCTGTTCAGGAGCGTCTTCGGCGCACTCCACGGCCCTTCGGGCTTCTCCGACGTGCGGGCCACGATGGTCCTGTCGACCTCGTTGCCGTACAACATGACATACCGCTTCAGAGTGTCGTTCCAGGCCACCGACAATTCGCTGACGGGTTCCGTCACCACCGACTTCGAATCGGCCACATTCGTCGACCAGGGCTTGGCCTGATCCTGCGTCGAGTACTCGTACTTCGTCAGGTCGAGGATTTCCTCCGGCTTCACGCGGGCAACGAACGCAGCACCGAACCGACCGTTGGGCGTACCGAATTGGTAGATGTAGCCGTCCTGACCTTCCGCGTAGGCGTTCATCTGGTACTTGCCGTTTCTCTCCTCGACCTGAGGGAACGCCGGAATCGTGATGCCTGCGTTGACCCGGATCGTCGCGGCCGCAGTCTGCCAGCTCTGCCCGTTGTCCTTCGACGTCGCGATCGCGGAGAAGTTGGTGACCCACCGACCGGGTGCTCCCCACGAGCGCACCGACATGTAGTTCATGTACTGCACACCGCCGATCGAGATGGCTGCAGTAGGAATGACGGTGTCCTCGACGCCTGCGACGCCCAGACTGGGTACGACCTCGCTGGCGAATCCTGCTGGTTCGACGACCGCGCCCGACGTGGAATCGCCCGGCACTCCGTCGGCTACGGTGATGCCGTCGGCGAGGTTCTTGTCGTCCGACCGCAGCAGAACGTTGCTTCGCCACTGCGCCCCGGTCACCGAGCAATTACCGAACGTGTCACCGAACGCCATCAGCGTCTGCCCGGACCCGTTGTCCCAGCTGATGCCCAGATCCGTCCCGGAGATGCCGAACCGGTCGTAGGTGTTGTTGGGGCTCAACGGCCCGGTGACCCATGCAACCGACGTCGCGTTGCCGGAGATCGCCGGAAGCTGGCCCTGCGGTCCACGCGGATTCTTCTCGGGTCCACCACCCGCGCTGCCCGAGGACCCGAACAGCGGCGACGAGCCCGGCCCGCCGATGCCTCCACACGGTTCCGCACTGGCGGTGGGTGACGAGAGAACGGTGAGTCCACTCGCCGCGAGGGTAAGAACAGCGCCGATCGCCATCTGCCGAGTACGTGCGCGCATGAACGCTCCCCACCGTGTCGTGTGACTCGTGTTACTCATGAGACTGATGGGGTGAGTGTTACGTAAATCCTCACTTCTCGCAAGGCGTCCAGGCACGACAAATACACAAGCAGCAGAATGACATCCGTGTTGTTCAGCACAGCCAAGGCCCGATCCTGACGCTCCACTATCGACTCGAATGCGCGGAAAACCGCAGATTCGTCCAAGGAATGGAGCGTCAGGCACCCCTGCTACGTCTACGGCGTCGCACAACGCCGACAATCTGATCCGCCACGGCGTCGACATCGCGGTACACCGTTGCAGCGGAGTAGCGGAGCACCAACCAGTCGTCGAGGATCATCCGGTTTTGTCTGACCCTGTCGTTGTCGAAAGGCCCGGGCGCGATGTGGTACTCGCGCCCGTCGATCTCCACGTCGACCTTGGCGTGATAGTCCACGAGATCTCCGAGGTACGGGCCGATGGGTGCGTTGATGTTCATCCGAACACCGCGAGCCCGGACGGCCCTGGCAACCATCCGCTCCGGTTCGGAGAATGTGCCTGGGCAACAGTGTTCCAACTGACGACGAACCTCACGCATGCCCTTCATTCCTTTCGTGGCAACGATGTGGTCGGTGACCGCTCGCCACGACACCCGTGCGCCGATATTGCGGTCGAAGAACTGGTCGAGCGGATCACCGGTCAGTGTGGACGCGACATCCACGAAGCACTGGGCGGCGAATACCACCGGTAGGCCGTGCCTTTCGGTCGACGACACGGACCGGCGGTGCAGCACGAATCCGTCGACACTGCTGACCCGTACCGATACCGGCACGGTCGCGTGAACCGTCGACGGCTCGTCGTCGAGCAGGCCCCAGAGCCACGCTGCGCTGTCGTGACTGAGTACTGCATCGCTCCGCCACAGGGTGAGGGCGGTGCACAGGTCGAAGTAGGACGGTTCGGGATCCGAGTAGATCCGAGGAAGGACCCTGAACAAGCGACCCGTCCGTACCCTCCGTGCGATGCCGGACCGTGCAATCCCCTGACTCTCCAGTTGTGCACGCGTGTAGACCCCCATGGCTCGTCACTCTGCACCGTCGTCGGCGCGTCCAACCCTCGGCGAACGGCCGCCTGTGGATAACGAGAACGCCTGTGGATGAACCAGCTGCAGTCGAATTTCGTACCGACAGGACGATCGATTGGGAATGGTTGCCCGCATGTAGTTGGATCGTCAGTCATGGCGGCAACCGAGCGTTTCACCTTTCCGACCGAACGAGCCCAGCGCACGACGGTGCTGACCGGCACGGCGTCCGGCCACCGAACCAGGTACTGGGAACTGTCCGATCACATCGCCTATCCCGACATCCGCAACATCGTCGCGGACTACATCAACGCCACGATCTCCGACCCGGCGAACACCGTCCGGCACGGGTGGACCGTCACCGCGCTTCCCTCGGCAGACTCACCCGCCCACGAGCGTCGACTCCTGACCCTCACCTGCGGCGGCGTCGACACCCTCGTCGTCACCGAATTCAGCAACGACGAAGACGACTCGATCGAACTGGAAATGCTCGTCAACACCGACACTGCGAACGGGTACTCCGACGAGCAACTCGACTTCTCCACCGAATTGGTCACCGCCACACGAGGAACGGCAGACACCGCGGACGTCTGGTCGTGGCGAATCGACATCGGCGCACTCCTCACCGACGACGCCGACATCGACTTCGGAATCTCCGACGACGAATTCGACGACCTGGCCTACGCACTCAACTCACGTTCGATGGCCGACCGCGCACCCGACACCAGCGACCACAGCGACGATCTTGCCGGCGACCTGCTCGCCGAGGCCTATCGGCAGCTGCGGGACGCCGACGACGCTACCGTCGACTGACACGTCGAAGGAATGGGGAACATGACACATCGACCGGTGCGCATACCGACAGTTCTGGCCGTGATGGCGGCGACCGTTGCCTTGACTGTCTCGGGGTGTGGGAGCGATACGACCGACGAACAACCCGCGGATAAGGCCGCCGGTGACGGGACGTTTCCCAGGACCGTTGCGTCCGACGTCGTGATCGAGTCGAGGCCGACGTCCATCGTCTCACTGAGCCCGACTGCGACGGAGACGTTGTTCGCCGTCGGTGCAGGCGAGCAGGTGGTCGCGGTGGACAGTCAGTCCGACTTCCCGACCGACGCACCCAGAACCGAGCTGTCCGCGTACACACCGAGCTTGGAGGCGATCATCGGCTACGACCCGGATCTGGTGGTTGCCTCCGACGACATCGACGGCCTCGTCGCCGGTCTGGACGCAGCCGATGTACCGGTACTGCTCCTTCCCGCCGCGACGAGCATCGACGACACCTACGCCCAGATCGAGACCATCGCCGACGCCACCGGTCACGACACCGAAGGTGACGCAGTGGTCGCGGACATGCGCACACGCATCGATGCCGCGGTGGCGAGCGTTCCCCAGTCGAACGCGACCTACTTCCACGAACTCGATTCGATGCTCTACACCGTGACGAGCGAGAGCTTCATCGGCCGAATCTACGGCCTGTTCGGCTTGACCAGTATCGCCGACGGTGCCGGCACCGATTATCCGCAGATGTCCGACGAAGGTGTTGTCGCGGCCGACCCCGACATCGTCTTCCTGGCCGACTCGCAGTGTTGCGGGGTGACGGCGGAAACCGTTGCAGCTCGGCCGGGTTGGGCGTCGACCACCGCGGTACGTGACGGTGCGATCATCACGATGGACGAGGATCTGTCGAGCCGGTGGGGTCCGCGCGTCGCGGATCAGGTCGAAGCCGTCGCCACTGCGCTCAGCAGCTAGTCACCGGCCGACGCGAGCGCCTCGGCCAGTTCGTCGTACGACGGTGCCGTACCGAGAGCGTAGGACGGCGCCGGCTCTGCGTTCGGTGCCACCTGCGTGCGCCCGATGATCACCTGGCCGTCCGAATCACGATGCACAGGCGCATACCCCGCTGATCGAAGCGCCTCCAGCGACGCCTCGATCGGCGCGGTGAACCCGACAACCGTGGGCGCGAGAACAACCGGACCGAGCTTCGACAACCGTCTGTTCGCGGTGATCTCCGAGATCAACGCTTCGTCGGGCGCCACCACTGCACAGGCAAGCGTGTAGGCACCGATGCTGCCGTGCGTGCGGGCTACATCGTTTACCAGATAGGTCAACGCCTGCGGGATGCCGCCGGTCGAGAACCTGTCGAGCCCCTCGAGCACCTCGGTGACGGTGAGGCCGTCGTCGAAAGCTTCACGGACACTGGCCTGATCGAACCGCCACGTCGTCGCGGCCCCGGTCGCCTCGCGTACCGCGACACTGTCGAAGAAGTGGGCCAGCGTGGTTCCGGGTGGCCCGAACACCACTGCCGTCAGATCCGCGCCGACGGTCGCGCGCATGTGCGCTGTGGACACGGCCCGCTCCACTGCGTCGAATACGTTCTCGGACAACAAAGCTCGACCCAGTTCGGTGCCGGCGCCCAGCGCCCGGGCGCCGACGAGTTCCGCCTCACGCTGCGTCATCTGCAGTATGTCCAGGCCCTCCTCGACGGGAAAGCACGGGAACGTCCACCCGAGCATCGTCACCACTGCCCCGTCGTCGGCAAAGGCCTGTCCCGCCTGAACGAGCTCGTGTGCCGACACGACCGCGCGGCGCAACAATCTCGGCGGGATCTCGCGCGATTCGTCGGCAACGCCTTCGTACTCCGCGAGATACACGGCGTCGGCGTTCCACCATGTCTGGAGCAATGATGCAGCCTGGGTACCCGGATCACTTGCCAACCACCGGACCGATCGGTCCGTCGCGACCAGAACATGCGAGGCCGGAGCGTGCCTTCGGCCCTTCGGCGCCGGCAGAGCTTCGAAGTCGAGCAGACGGTCGCCCAACGCGAGTTCCAGAGCCATCTGGACGGCGTCGACCTCGCCGTGTAGATCCTTGGCCATCGCACGCACCGTGCGCACGCCGACGGCATTGGATTTGAGCAGCTGGATCGGCGTGGTCGATGCAGATTCGATCACCCCGGTCACGAGCTCCACCATGCGAAGAACGCGCGCCGACGCTTCCGCCTCCACGTGCCCTGCGTCGACCGGTTCGGAGTCGACCTCGGGCGGAGTCGGGCTGAATGGTAGAACGAAATCGGCACCGAGAAGCGCCCGGGTCACCTGTACCGGCATCGACACCGGCCCGTTCGCGACCTGCCATGCCAATCCCCGCTGCACTGCCCATGCGCCGGGACGCGCGGCCGTCAGATACACCGGATCCGCGTAGAGGATCGAGTCTCGGCGGGCAGCGTCGTACAAAAACTCTTTTTCGCCATCCGGCGCAGTCTCCACCACGCTCCGCAGTGCATCGGGGTCGTCGAACAACGACACGAGCTGTTCCACCACCTCGGGCCGGGCCCCGTCTCCGCGGAGACCCAGCTTCGTCGAGACCGAACGCAGCACCGGAAGCGCAGCCGCATCCAAGGACCGGCGAACATCGGTGCCGTAACTCCGAACCGCGTACACCGGAAGAGGATGTACCGCTGTCAGCACCCCATCCGACACCCACGCGATCTGCAGTTCGGCCAGATCCACCACTACAGCCTCGAAGCCCGACTCCGGATCTCCCAGCAACCGACGGACGGCATCGACCGTCGCCGGCATCCGCAACTGCTTGCACAACGCAACCGCGGACAGCACCTCCACCGCCGGCCGCGGCAGCGTCAGGTAGACATCTGCGAACGAATCGCCCCCGACCAGATGACGTGCCAGCTCGTCGAGATCCTCGGGAGCATCGGTCCGCGCCACATGACGGCGCCGCAGCAGCAACGCCAGCGCATCCACGTCCAAAGCCGCAATTCGCTCGCGAACGGACTCCTCGACAGCGGTAAGCATGACCGCAACCCTAATCCTGGCCGCGGAAGTTCCCGAACAGCAGGAACGTGACCTGCAGAACGATGTCCGGCGTTACGTCCGGTCGTTCACGAGCGCGGCCCCGCGGCCGGCCCGGGCGGTGAAGATCGTCGGGTCCGGGAAACCCCGCTCGGCGATGTCGGACGTCACCGCTGTGGTGATGCGGTCGACGTCGGGTGCCGGAACGAGTGCGATCACGCATCCTCCGAAGCCGCCCCCGGTCATGCGTGCGCCGAGAGCTCCGTGGACACCGAGTGATTCGGCGATGAGATCGATGTGGGGTGTGGTGATCTCGAAGTCGTCGCGCATCGAGGCGTGGGACTGGTCCATCAGAGTTCCGACTCGACGAAAGTCACCGCTCGCCATGGCTTTCGCGCACTCGAGTACGCGTTGATTCTCGCTGAGGACGTGACGAACTCTCGCCCGGTCGACCGAGTCCCCTATCCGCTCCAGAACGTCCTCGCCCTGCACGTCTCGCAGAGTGTCGACACCCAGCTCCCGCGCCGCGCGGGTACACGACTCGCGACGTGCCCGATACTCTCCGGTCGAGTGCTGATGCGCTGCATTGGAATTGACGACCAGCAGTACCAGATCGTGCGCGTCGAGCTCGAACGCAACCGGTTCGACGGACGAGGTCTCGAAGTCGATGAGCAGCGCCCGGTCGACCTCGCCGCCCAGAGACGCCAACTGATCCATCAGGCCCGTCGGCGCACCGACGAAATCGTTCTCACCGCGCTGCGCGAGCCGTGCGACGTCCAGATTGTCGAGTTCGGTTCCGGTGGCCGCGTTCATACTCAGGAGCACGGCGCACTCGAGGGCCGCCGAGGAGGACAGACCCGCTCCGATGGGCACGTCGCTGTGAACGCTCATCGCGCCTCCGACGACGGGGTGTCCCGCCTGCGCGAGAGCCCAGACCACACCGGCCGCGTAGGACGCCCAGCCGTCGACGTCGCCGGGCTGCGCGGTCACGTCGAACGCGGAACCGACGCCCTCTTCGTCGCTGGCCAGCGTGATTCGGTCCGACCCGTCCGGCTCGAACGTCACCGTGGTGCGTTCTTCGAGCGCGATGGGCATCGCGAAACCGAGGTTGTAATCGGTGTGCTCGCCGATCAGGTTGATCCGCCCGGGCGCGTACGCCGTGTACGTGGTCACAATGCCTTCAATCTGTCGGCCATCTGCTCGGGGGTGACGTCGGTGATGAACGCGTCCATGGCCGATTCGGATCCGGCCAGGTACTTGAGTTTGGTCTCCGACCGTCGCACCGACATCAGCTCGATGTGAAAGTACCCGTCCGCCTGGATTCCGTCGGACCGATACTGGTGCAGGGCCGAGATGTACGGCAGCGGTGCCGGATACATCCTGTCGAAACGGCCCAGAACGTCGAGGTAGACGCCGGTCAGCGAGTCGAGTTCGTCCTCGGTCAGATCCAACAGACTGTGGACGTGTCGATTCGGGTAGATGTGCACCTCGACGGGCCAGCGAGCCGCGAACGGAACGAATGCCGTGAAGTGCTCGCCGGACACCAGCACCCTACGACCGTCGGCGATCTCCTGCCCGAGAATGTCGGCGAACAAGTTGCGTCCGTGGACCGCGGCGAACTCGCGAGCCTGACGCAGCATCGACGTCGTCCGCGGCGTCAGGTACGGGTACCCGTAGATCTGCCCGTGCGGATGAGACAACGTGACGCCGATGTCCTCCCCTCGGTTCTCGAAACAGAAGACCTGTTCGATACCGTCGCGTCCCAACAGATCTGCGGTTCGCTCGCGCCACACGTCGACGACAAGACGTGCATGGTCGTGAGACAGATCAGCGAAGGACGCGGTGTGATCACTGGAGAAGCAGATGACCTCGCAGCGCCCGATTCCGGGAGCCTGCAGATCACCGTCGTGCAGAATCGGTGCATCGGGGCCTGCGTGCGACAGGCTCGGAAAGCGATTCTCGAACACGACCACGTCGTAATCCGCTGCGGGAACTTCACTTCGGTCTCCGCCCGGCGACGGACACAGAGGGCACTGATCCGCGGGCGGCTTGTACGTACGGTCCTGCCGCAACGCCGCGATCGCAACCCAATCACCGGTCTGACGGTCACGCCGTACCTCCGACTGCGCCCCGTTCGGTCGCGCGGCCAGAGGCCGAACGTCCGGAACCGGGTGAGCGACGTGGCCGGGCAACGAGAAGAAGAGGATCTCCCGGCCGTCGGCGAGATCGGCTCGAACGGGGTGCTGCGTGGTCATGATTTCTCCGTCTCGGCTACCAGGATGTTCTCCACGTGCGGCGCCAGCGCGGCCCTGTCGGCCACGTCGAGACCGTCGTCGACGACGAGTGTGTCGATGTCCGACATTCGCCCGAACACGTTGGTGCCCACTTCTCGATACTTGGTGTTGTCCGCCAACACGAACAATCGTCGGCTGGTTGCGATGAGCCGACGATTGGTCTCGGCCTCGGCGATGTTCGGTGTGGTCAAGCCGGATTCGATGTCGAAACCGTGCACACCGAGGAACACTGCGTCGACACGGAACACGTCGAGAGCTGCGTTGGCGATCGGCCCGACGAGCGCGTCCGACGGGGTGCGTGAGCCGCCGGTGAGGTAGACGACAGGATTGGGCTCGTCGGGGTGCCCGGTGAGCTCCTGAAAGATCGAAATCGAGTTGGTGACAACAGTGATGGCGTCGCGGCCCCTCAGCAGTCTTGCCAGTTCCAGCGTCGTCGTGCCGGCACTGACGGCGATGGTCATTCCATCCTCGACTGCTCCGAGGGCGGCACGGCCGATAGCGACCTTCTCGGCGTGCTGCCGTGCTGCCTTCGCCGTCGACGGTGGCTCGATACCTCGGTTCCCTCGCACGATCGCACCGCCGTGGACCTTGCGCAGCACTTGACGCTCGTCCAGAACGTCCAGATCACGCCGGATCGTCATCTCCGAGACGCCCAGGAGATCGGCCAGTTCGACCACCTTGACTGCGCCGTCGGTATGCAGCGCCGCCAGGATCGCGGAGTGTCGTTCCGCTGCCAGCATCGGCACCTACCTCTGATTTCGGGGCACGACTGAATCGGTGCACCAGCGACCTTGATGAATCGAACATTACCAAACAGAACCGGACACAAATGCGGGAACGGATGTACGTAATTGTTTGAACCTGTTACTTTGTGTTCACATCGCTCACACCAGTGAGCCAGCTCACTCAACCAGGGAGGTTGACGCGTGACGTCGACTCTTGCGGCAGAAGGCGTGCTTTCGTTCAACACGAACGCGCTGGACTACGTGCTCATCGCCGTGTACTTCGTGTTCGTTCTCGGGATCGGCTACGTCGCCCGCCGACAGCTCTCCACCAGTTTGGACTTCTTCCTTTCCGGACGCAGACTCCCCGCGTGGGTCACCGGCATCGCCTTCGTGTCCGCGAACCTCGGCGCCGTCGAGATCATGGGCATGTCCGCGAACGGCGCCCAGCTGGGCCTCGCCACCATGCATTACTACTGGATCGGTGCGATCCCCGCGATGCTGTTCCTCGGCATCGTGATGATGCCGTTCTACTACGGCTCCAAGGTGCGCAGCGTCCCCGAGTTCATGCGCAAACGATTCGACACCAAAGCCCACCTCGTCAACGCCATCAGTTTCGCCGTCGCACAGATTCTCATCGCGGGCGTCAACCTGTTCCTGCTGGCCACCGTCGTGAAAGTCCTTCTCGGATGGTCACTGTGGGTCTCGCTCATCGTGGCCGCAGCCATCGTGCTCACCTACACCGTCCTCGGTGGCCTCTCCGCAGCGATCTACAACGAGGTGCTGCAGTTCTTCGTCATCCTCGCCGCCCTGGTTCCGCTCACGGTGATCGGTTTGATCAAGATCGGCGGGTGGTCCGGCCTCAAGGACAAGGTCGTACCGACGGTCACCGACGGCACCGTCACTGCGTCGGCGGGAGAACAACTCTCGTCGTGGCCGGGGCAAGCGCTGAGCGGGTTCGACTCACCGATCCTGTCCGTGATCGGCATCGTGTTCGGTCTCGGATTCGTCCTGTCCTTCGGATACTGGACGACCAACTTCGTCGAGGTACAGCGCGCGATGGCGTCGAGCTCGATGTCCGCAGCGCGGCGCGCACCGATCATCGGTGCGATCCCGAAGATGCTGGTGCCCTTCGTCGTCGTGGTCCCCGGCATGATCGCTGCCGCCGCGATCGGGGACATGATCAACCTGAAGGAGAACGGAACCGGCGACATCACGTACAACGACGCGATGCTGCTGATGATGCGAGACATCCTCCCCAACGGCCTACTGGGCGTGGCCGTCGCCGGCTTGATGGCTGCTTTCATGGCAGGTATGGCCGCGAACATCTCCGCCTTCAACACCGTCTTCAGTTACGACCTGTGGCAGCAATACATCGTCAAGAACCGCGAGGACGGTTACTACATCACCGTCGGTCGCGTCGCGACTGTCGCCGCAACGATTCTCGCGATCTTCACCGCGCTCATCGCGTCGGGCTACTCCAACTTGATGGACTACCTGCAGACGCTGTTCGGGTTCTTCAACGCTCCCCTGTTCGCCACGTTCATCCTCGGTATGTTCTGGAAGAAGATGACGCCCGCAGCCGGATGGATCGGACTTGTCTCGGGCACGTCGGCAGCGGTCCTCGTCTTCATTCTGTCCGAAGTCGGCGTGATCAACCTTCCAGGACAGGGCATGCCGTTCGTCGCGGCGTCGGCTGCATTCGTCGTCGACATAGTGGTCAGCATCGGCGTCAGTATGGTGACACAGCCGAAACCGGTGAAGGAACTCGTCGGATTCGTCTACTCGGAAACTCCGCGAGACATGTTCACCGACCCCGAAGACGCCACGAACCCCTGGTACAAGCGACCGGTTCCCCTGGCAGGCTTCGCGCTCGGCCTCGTCGTCGTCCTCAACATCGTCTTCCACTAGAGGAGAACCGGAAATGACTACACCCGACAAGAATCCCGGCCTGGTGGCGCGGTTGTTCGACATCCGCTCCGTCATCGGCGCACTGCTCGGCATCTACGGGATCCTGCTGACCCTCGCCGGCCTGTTTCCATCGGTCTTCGGTAACAAGACCCACTCGTCGCCGTCGAACAACGTCGTCGACATGAGCGTCGGTACCAGCGCCAACCTGTGGGTCGGACTGGTGATGCTCGCAATCGCACTGATCTTCGGCGGCTGGGCAATCGTCCGTCCCGCAGTCGTGGGCGACGCACCGGCCGAATAAGCGCTGGGTTTAGAAGCCCGTCGAACCGTCAATCCACGACTTCGAGCGGGACAGCCCCTCGTTTCCAGAAGTCAGGTCGACCGGAAGGTTTTCGATGAGCATCAAGGACGACGACATCACCACCAGCGGATCCGGCGGAGAAGGCCCCGCTGACGGTGGATCCAACCCCAACGGCCACGACGGCGGAGCCGACGGCACCGCAGGCCCGGGTGAAGGACCCGCAGACGGCGGATCCAACCCCAACGGCCACGACGGCGGAGCCGACGGCACCGCAGGCCCGGGTGAAGGACCCGCGGACGGCGGTTCCAACCCGAACGGACACGACGGCGGTGCGGACGGCTCGGCTTGAGCGACATGCACGCAGACCAGCGCGGACCGGAATTCCGGTCCGCGCTCGGTCGTCTGATCTCCATTCCCGAGCGCGCTTTCTCCGACGAGGTGTGGGGGCGCACGCCGTTGCTCACCCGCGCCTCGGAACTCGACCGCACATTCGAGGATCTGCTGACTCCGTCCGACGTCGACGAGCTGGTGTCGCACCGCGGCGTCCGCACTCCCTTCGCACGGATGGCCAAGGACGGCGCGCTGCTGGACAAGTCCGAGTTCACGTCGTCGGCCGGCTTCGGGGCCGAGATGCCGGATCAGCTCGACTCGTCCGCGGTGTTGTCCGCGTTCGCCGACGGACACACGCTGGTGTTGCAAGGACTTCATCGCCTGTGGCCGCCGCTGATCGACTTCACCCGTGATCTGGTGGACGACCTCGGTCATCCGAGTCAGGTCAATGCGTACATCACCCCCGCCGCCTCGACGGGGTTCTCGCCGCACTACGACGTGCACGACGTGTTCGTCCTTCAGATCAGTGGCGAGAAGCGGTGGATGATTCACCCTCCCGTTCATACGCATCCCTTGTCGAACCAACCGTGGTCCGACCGGCGCGAAGCCGTCGAGAAGCAGGCCAGCAACACGCCGTACCTCGACACAATCCTGACGCCGGGTGACGTCCTCTATCTGCCGCGGGGATGGATTCATTCCGCGGAAGCATTGGGCGACACGACGATTCATCTCACCATCGGCGTGGCGTCGTTCAACAACTACGACATCGCACATCGCGTTCTCGGCGCGCTCCAGGACGACGCGCGCATCCGCGAGCCATTGCCCGCGGGACTGGACCTGACGGATCCGGACTCGACCGCACCACACGTGGACCGCGTACTCGACGACGTCGCAGCGGCATTGGAACGCATCCGATCGGATCCGGATGCCCGCCGTGCGATCGCCGACGAATTGGCCGCGCGCCTGGTCGCGATCACTCGACCGGCACCGGTCGATCCGCTGCGCACGGTCGCGTTCATCGCCGCCCTCGACGCTGCTTCCGTGGTCCGATGGAGGCAGGGGCTGTCCCCTCGCATCACCCGCAGCAACGGACGGGTCCACGTCGGCCTTCGCGACAAGACGATCTCCCTGCCCGACGAGTGCGCCGGTGCACTCGACGATCTCCGCAGCGGACAATCCCGCCGTGTCGCGGACATGCGCGGTCTCGACCCCGACAGCGCGCTGGTGGTGGTGAAACGGCTACTCAAAGAGGGCATCGTTGTGCCGTCGGAGTGATCTGCTCCCGCACGTATAGTTAGCCCAGTGAACGGAATCGCAGGTGGCCGCCGCGTCTCACTCACAGCAGCCGCGGGACTCGCCGCAGCGATGGGCGTCGGCCGGTTCGTCTTCACCCCTCTCCTACCGATCATGGTGGACTCCACCGGAGTCACGCCGAGCAGCGGCGCAGTCATCGCGACGGCAAACTACACCGGTTACCTCGTGGGAGCGATACTTCTGTCGCTCCGACCCACCCTCAACAGCACAACGGCGTTCCGTGCCTGGGTCGCCCTGCTCGTCGCCAGCGAGGTCGCGATGGCGTTCGCCGACGGCACCCTCGTGTTCTCGATACTCAGGTTCGTCGCCGGTCTGGCGAGCGCCGCCGTGTTCCTCGGCTGCGCCAGCACCGTCGCGCGGCACGTCGGCGCGTCACCCGGCATCGCGTTCGGCGGTGTAGGAGCGGGAATCGCCGCGTCCGGCGTTCTCACTCTCGTTGCAGCACCCCATCTTTCGTGGCAGGCACTGTGGATTGCGTCCGCCGCGCTGACCGCCGTCGTGATCTCACCTACGTTCGCGCTCGAAATTCGCGCCGAGTCCAGGCGGCCCAGCGGCAACGTCGGGCCCTCGCCACAGGAACACCGAATCTGGCGAGTGCTGCTTGCTGCGTACTTCCTCGAAGGACTTGGATACATCATCGTCGGCACCTTCCTCGTCGCCGCCGTCGGCGGACACGGAAGCTCGTCCGTCGGCCCCGTGGTGTGGATCGTCGTCGGGTGCGCCGCAGTTCCGGCAACCGTGCTGTGGCACGCGGTCGCCCAACGCATCACACCGCCGCGAGCACTCGTCGCCGCCTTCGGTCTGCAGACGGTGTCCGCGATCCTGCCTGCAGTCAGCGACAGCCCGGCGGTCGCACTCGTCGCCGCAGTTCTCTTCGGCGGCACGTTCATGGGCATCACCATGCTGACCATGGGCATGGCCGCCGGCCTGCCCATCGGGAGAACGGCCGCAACACTGACGACCGTTTACGGCATCGGACAGGTCATGGGCCCCCTCGTCGTCGCCCCGGCGCTCGGCGACTCCTACTCCACCGCCTTCGTGGTGGCGGCCGTCGTGTTGGCACTGGGCACGGCGGGAGCCGTCCTCGCCGCGCGACTGCACACGAACTGAACGAACCCTGGCACCATGTGGTCATGAAGGCCATCGCTCGACTACTGCTCGGCGCATTCCTCATGTTCGCGGGCTTCAGCCATCTGTTATGGGCGCGCACAGAATTTGCCGCACAGGTGCCGACGTGGGTTCCTTTGGACACCGACTTCGTCGTTCTCGCGTCGGGCGTAGTGGAGATAGCCCTGGGACTGGCGCTCGTGTTCGTCCGTAGGCCGGCTGTGGGCTGGATCGTCGCGGCATTCTTCGTCGCGGTGTTTCCGGGAAACATCAGCCAGTTCCTGACGCACACCGACGCGTTCGGTCTCGATACCGACGCCGCACGCGGAGTCCGGTTGCTGTTCCAGCCACTCCTGATCGTGTGGGCGTTGTGGTGCACCGATGCGATCGGACGACGGCGAAGAGTAGCGTCGCGATCATGACGTCCTGGCGGGAATCCGAGTCGGTGAATCTGATGCTCGACGACCTCGACACCTGGGCCGTCGTGGGCCTGTCCGGTAATCCGCAGCGCACCGCCTACGAGATTGCTTCCCTCCTTCAACGCAGAGGCAAACGTATCGTCCCGATTCACCCGGACGCGCCGACGGTTCTCGGCGAACAGGGATACGCGACGCTCGCCGAGGTGCCGTTTCCGATCGATGTCGTCGACGTGTTCCGTCGATCCGAGCAGGCAGGTCGGTTCGCCGACGAGGCCGTCGCGGTGGGCGCGAAAGGCGTGTGGTTTCAGCTGGGCGTCATCGACGAAGCCGCCTTCGCTCGGACTCTCGCCGCCGGGGTTCCCATGGTGATGGACACCTGCCCGGCCATCGAGTGGCGTCGCCGCTGAGCTCTCGATCGGTACCCCGATTTCCCTTGTGCTCCTCGCCGGGGTCAGTATGAAGAGAAGAACTGATTACTTGGACCAAGCAACGAGGTAGGCATGAGCGACGCAGCAGCGATCGGGGACGGCATCCTCCAGATCCCCGTCCCCATCACCGACAGTCCGCTCGGCCACACGCTTGTCTACGCCATGGAGTCTCCCGGCGGCCTGGTCCTCGTCGACGCGGGATGGGACGACGACAACGCTTGGGCCGGCCTCACCTCCGGTTTGGAAGCCGTCGGACGCTCGATCACCGACGTCGAGGGCGTGGTGCTGACGCACTTCCATCCTGATCACACCGGCCTGTGCGGCCGCGTCCGCGAGGCATCGGGAGCATGGATCGCGATGCACGAGGCCGACCACGCAGAGTTCGAGGACATGACGACACCGCGAGGCCCCGAGTGGATCGAGCGCCAGCGCGCGAACATGACCGCCGCCGGCGCACCGAACGCCGACATCGCCGCATGGGAGGAACTCGAACTGCAACCGCCGACCGGGCCCGACTCGGCGCCCGATCGCATCCTTCGCGACGGCGAAACGATCGCGCTGACCGGACGGAATCTGCAGGCCGTGTTCACCCCCGGCCACACCCCGGGTCACGTGTGCTTTCATCTGCCCGACGCCGACGTCATGTTCACCGGCGATCACGTCCTGCAGAAGACGACACCCCACGTCGGCAACTTCGTCTACCCGCTCGAGGAGCGAGATGCGCTTGCAGAGTTCTTCGACTCGCTGCGCCACGTGCAGTCCATGAACGTGACGCGCGGACTGGGTTCCCACGGAATAGGCATCGACGACGTCGGAGTGCGCGCGGGCGAACTCATCGAGCACCACGAAGAACGACTCGACCATCTCTGTCAAGCATTCGCCGACGACGAGATCACCGTCTGGGAGGTCGCCGAACGCATGAAGTGGTACAAACCTTGGAGCGACATCTCCCCGTTCCACAAGACACTCGCACTGTCCGAAGCTGCCGCGCATCTTCGACACCTGGTGTCCCGCAACCAGGTTGTTCAGGTCGCCGGCTCGTCACCCGCGCTCTTCGCCAGGGCCTGAACCAGCGGGAGGCGTCATCTCGAGGCGCACGCCCATCAGGCGTACCTTGCGCGAGTGGTCCAACCTCTGCACCAACGCGGCCGCCGCGTCGGAAATGATCTGTGTGTCGAAGGTGGGCGGACCGTCGAGGGCAGCTGTGGTGGTGTGGGTTTCGAAAGGCGCGTAACGCACCTTCAGCGTTACCCGCACAGCAGGTCTGTCCTCTGCGACGAGGTCCTCACGCACCTTCAGCGCCAGAGCCCTCACCTCCTCGGTGATCGCCTCCCAATCCTCCAGGTTCTCCTGAAACGTGGTTTCCCGGCTGTGAGAACGAGCAATCCACGGCGCCGCGGACACCGGCGACAGGTCGACCCCTCGCCCTTTGGTTCCGATCCACGGCCCGGTTTTCGGACCGAACGCAGCTGCCAGCGCGGAATCGTCGGTTGCCGCCAACTCCGACACCGTGGTGATACCGAGACTCGCAAGCTTCTTCGCGGTCTTCTTCCCGATTCCCCACAACGCATCCGTCGGGCGGTCTCCCATCACCTCGAACCAGTTGGCGGACGTCAAGGTGTAGATACCCTGCGGCTTGCCGAAATCCGTTGCAATCTTCGCGCGTAACTTGTTGTCCCCGATGCCGACCGAACAATGCAGCCCGGACGCATCGAACACCGTGTCGTGAACCCTGCGTGCGAAGGACACCGGATCCTCGGTCTCGACGCCGAGAAACGCCTCGTCCCAACCCATCACTTCGACCACCACGTTCAAGCTTCGGAGTGCGTCCATCACGATGTTCGACGCCGCCGTATATGCCTCCCCGTCGACCGGCAGGAAGATCGCGTCGGGCAGCTTCTTGAACGCGACCCGCAACGGCATCCCCGATCCGACGCCGAACGCCCGCGCCTCGTAGGAGGCCGTCGACACCACTCCCCGTTCGGTCGGGTCCCCCCTACCGCCCACCACGACCTGCTTCCCCGCCAGCTCGGGATTTCGTAGCACCTCCACCGCCGCAATGAACTGGTCCATGTCCACATGCAGCACCCATCGTCGGCGCACGGATGCGGTCATGCCGCCCATTCTGCGCCAACCTCGCACCGCGCGTCGATCCCCCGGTCGGGGATGTCGCCGCGGGTCGGGTAGACACGCGTCGTTCGCTCGAATGAAGCGCTACCCCTTGTGTGCCACACTCCCATCATGGAGTCGAACCCTGTCGAGATCACGGTCGTCGGCCGAGGCCAGGCGACGTACCCGCCGGAGCGATGCACGGTGTCCCTGGCGGTTCGAACCGACGGCCGCACAGCCGAGGCTGCGGCCGAACCTGCTCACCGCCTGGTCAGAGAGCTGACCGGATTGATCGATCCGCTGTACAACCCTTCGAGCGGCCCGATCGACGCATGGGCTCTGGATCAAGTGCGGCACTCGCGGTCCAGGCCGTTCAACCACAACGGGGAACAGTTGCCGTACGTCTATCAGGCACTTGCGTCGATCGAGGTGAAATTCAGCCAGATCGACGTGGTCGACGCGTTCGTCTATGCGGTGTCGGCGCTCGACGGGGTCGACATCGGCCACTTCGATTGGTCGCTGACCGAGGCGACGTCGGCCGAGAACACCCGTCGAGTCCGCGCGAGTGCCGTCCAGGACGCAGTGAGCAAGGCAGAGGTGTTCGCGCACAGCGTGGGCCGATCGACGGTCAGCGCCCGTGCGATAGCGGACCCGGGACTCCTCGGTGTTGCAGCAGCATCCCATCAGGACTATGTGGTCGCATCTCGAGCCTATGCCGCACCCGACGACGGATTCGAACTCAAACCACAGGACATCGTCATTCGCGCCGAGGTTCACGCACGGTTCGTCGCAACCTGACACCTCGATGCAGTCGTCGGGAGGTGGCCGTGACGCCCCACTGGCATCACGCCGTCGGATCGAATCCCGGAACCGAGGACAGTGTCTCGAACGTGCGCTGCCGACCCCATTCGACGTGTGAGTACGCAACGGCCGCAGCAAGTTCGGGATTACCTTCGGCTATCGCATCGACCAACGAGAGATGTTCGTTGTGCCTGACGCTGGGGTCGCGTTCCATGTTCGCGACGTTGAGCCGGTTGCTGCGTTCCCGCAAAGGTTCCATGATGACGACGAAAAGCCGGTTGCCTGCGAGTGATTCGATCGCGGCGTGAATGCCGCCACTCTCGCGATGGAACGACGGCAGGTCGCCTGCGTCCAACGTTTCTCCGGCGCGCGTCACCGCACCGACGAGCGCCGACACATCAGCACCCACCGCGACCGCGGACGCAGCCTTTCGGGCCGCGAGCGGTTCCAGCGCTGAGCGCAGATCGTACAGTTCGTCCACTCCGCTCCGCGTCACCATTGTCACGACGGCGGGTCGACGCGGCGACAACGCAACGAGTCCGGCGGCCTCGAGCATAGGAAGCGCCTCACGGATCGGCACCCTGGACACATCGAGTTCGGCACTGAGATCTCGCTCGCGCACGGGTTCACCGGCCGGGATTCGTCCATCGAGTATGCGCGCGCGAATCTCGTCGAACACACGGCGGGACAAACTCGCCGACGCTGCACCCTGTTCCATGCACTGTCCTCCATCATCGTTCGCCCATGTGTACCAGCACCAACAGCAACACCACTTCAGGTATACCAAGTGCCGAACTCGACGATGCAGCCCCAACACGCTGCGACGCCAGAGAGCTCGTGTTACGCCATCTAGTCGCCGCTCTTACATGTGTTTAACAGAACGGAAACCCAACAGCGGACATCCGGCCGTAGATTTTCGCTCATCACTTGGTATACCAACGACGGTATCCATCGACCACCAGCCGCGAAAGGCACACCGGGATGAGCACCCTGCCCTCGTCGATGAACTCTCCACAGGATTCACCCGCCGACCGAACGACACTCGGCACACAGATCGAATCCGCGTACTCACGTATCGGCGTCACCTCCGCTCACATCGGGATCGTCGCCATGGTGTTGTTCGGCGTCTTCTTCGACGCCATCGAGCAGAACGCCGTCGGCATCTCCGGACCGGTCCTCCGCGCCGACTGGGGTCTCGGGGGCACCGAGATCGGGTTGCTCAACACCGCTACGTTCACAGCGGTTGCCCTCGGTCGCATTCTCGCAGGTGTCGTCATGGACCGTCTCGGCCGTCGAACTCTGTTGGGCGCCAACCTTCTGGTGTTCGCCTTCGGATCGCTTCTGTGCGCTGTCGCGCCCAACTACGAAGTTCTCGTCGCGGCACGGTTCCTCGTCGGCCTGGGACTCGGCGGCGAAATAGCCGTTGCGGTCATCATGCTGTCGGAGTTCTTCTCGGCTCGGCACCGAGGGACAGCCGTCGGGCTGATCAACGTAGCCGCGGCAGGACTGGGCAACATGCTCGCCCCTCTCTTCGGGGTCATCGTGTTCGCCATCTTCACCGGCGAGGACCGCTGGCGATGGCTGTTCGGCATGCTGGTTCTGCCTGCACTCGCAGTGGTGTTCTATCGGAGGTCACTGCCGGAGACTCCCCGATACTTGGCGGCCACCGGACGAATCGACGAGGCCAACACCGTCATCAACCGCCTTGCTCAAGGCAAGCTCCGCGGAATTCTCGGCTCCGAGGAGGTCTATTTGGACAAGACAACGCTCGCAGCGGACACGGCTGCCCCCAAGGTTCGGTGGACCGAGATGTTCGGTGCGCGCTATCGCCGAAGCACGCTCGCCTTGGGTGTCGCAGTCTGCATGTCGTACGCCGCGCAAATCTCCATGCTGACGCTCATTCCCATCATTCTCACCGAACGTGGGATGTCGATCACGAGTGCACTCTGGTACACGCTCGTCATGCAGTCGGGTTCCTTGATCGGCGCGGTCACCGCGGCCCTGATCGCACGAAAGCTTCCCCGCAAGATCACCCTGACGGCCGGTGCAAGCCTCGGTACCGCCGCGGCACTCGGTTTCGGTTTCTTCGCCACCGACATCGGACTGGTGTTGTTCTTCGGTGCACTCTTCAACTTCTCGGTGATCGTTCTGAACACCACCATCTGGCTGTTCGCCCCGGAGCAGTACCCGACTCGCATTCGCGGACTCGCCACCTCCGTCATCCTTGCCATCGGCTCTCTCTCGGGTGGTCTGTTCCCCTTGATCGCCGGAGCGGTACTGGACAGTTCAGGAGTCCCCGCGATGTTCGCCGTTCTCACCGCACTCTTCGTCGTATGCGCCGTCGCAGTTCAGTTCCCCCGAGAAACCTTCGGACACCCCATGCCAGAGGATGATTGATTCATGAGCAGCGTGCCCACGATTCTGGTGGTCAACCCCAACACCAACGCCTCGACCACCGACATGCTCGTCGCGGTTGCCGAGAAAGTTATGGACGGATCGAGATACGACGTCGTCGGAGTCACCGCAGCGGCGGGTCCGAGCATGATCGTCGACGCCGAGGCTCTGGACGAGGCGGCCGAACACACTGTTGCTGCAGCGCTCTCCGGTATCGACGTGCACAGGCCCTGCGCGGTGATCGTCGGCGCCTTCGGAGATCCTGGAGTCGCTGCCCTTCGGCAGCTCGTCGACATTCCCGTCGTCGGAATCGGGCAGGCCGCAGTGTCGACAGCAGCTTGCGGAGGGCGACGATTTGCCATCGCGACCACCACACCGCTGTTGGAGCCGTCGTTGCGGACGCTGGTACGACACTGCAGCCCCGATGCTGATTTCGCAGGAATCTTTCTGACGGATTCCGACCCGCTCGTCCTCGCCCGAGATCTCGACGCCACCGTGGACGAACTCGGCACAGCGGTCGACGACGCCGCCGCGGCGGGCGCCGAAGCAGTGATCATCGGCGGCGGTCCGCTCAGCGACTCAGCTCGGCAGCTCGCCCTCCGTACCGACGTGGTGATCGTGGAACCTGTTCCGAGCGCTGCATTGTGGGTGCTCGAACGCATGGAATCGAACCACGACCTCGATCAGGACGAACCGAACACACCGCTCATCGGGACATCTCGCCGATAGGTGACGCGATCGAACTCGCGGCCGTACTCGTCGATCGCGGAAATCTTCATCTCGCTCGGTGTGATTCCGGGAATCCCGGGAGCGACGTCGACGGAGACGAACGAGTAGTTTCTGAAGCGAACCCGAGACCACCCGACGGCTTCAGTGGCCTTCTCACCGTCGGGCGTCCAGACGTAGCTGTTCGGAACAGCGTTGTCCGGCAACTCGTTTCCTCTGTACGTCTCCTGCTCGGAGGGCTGAAATGTGTACCGAGGCCGGCCGCCACCGCCTACCGTGTAATACACCGTCCCGTCGGACTTCGGATACACGACGGCGTGGTCGGCCGCCGTCCGTGTCGGATGGCCGGCCCGGATGGGGTCGGTTCGTTCGAACACGTGATTGTGCCCTTGCAGAACCACATCCACCTCGTAGCGGTCGAACAACTCAGTCCATGCGTCGCGAACACCACCGTCGGATGCATGGGCTTCGGTAGTCGAGTAGGCACAGTGGTGGAAGAAGCACACCACGAAATCGATGTTCGGATCCGCCCTGAATCGTGCAAGGGACCTTTCCACCCATGTGTTCTGCCTGCCGCCGCTATAGCCGGTGTTGGCCTTGATCTCGTACGACACATCGTTGGCGTCGAGCGACAGCACGGCGACATTGCCGTACACGAACGAATAGACCGAAGGGCAGCCAGCAGGACCGTTCTCGGGTTGATCGAGCCTGGCCGCATGTCCCCCGTACCCGTTCGCACCGTACAACGCTTCCATGTCGTGGTTACCCGTGGCGAAGAACCAGGGTGTGCTCGCCGCACTTCGCTCGATGGCGGCGAAGTAGCCGTCCCACACGAAAGGGTTGTACTTGTCGAAGCCTCTCGGCTGAGTCACCCCGCTGGGAGCGAACTGAGCAGGGAGGCCGGCGCCCGACGGATCCGCGTACGCGATGTCGCCCGCCAGAACATGAAAGTCCGGTCTGCGCGCCGCGATCTGCCCGACGATGTTCGCCGCATGACGAACAGATGGCTCGTTGTCGGCTTTGTAGTACAGATCGTCGTAATCCCCTGCCTTCAGACCCGGCGGCCGAGAGGGTGTTTCATCGACACCTTGATCGCCCATCATCGTGAAGCGGAACGGAGCACTCCGTCCTGGAGGCAACGCTGTCCACACCGTCTGCACATCACTGACGTAGCCGTCGTTGGTACGCCAGCGATAGAAATGCGGAGTCTTGGGAGCCAGACCGTCGACGGGCACGTGAACGTAGAACTGCTCGGCACCGAGGATGCCGCCGTCGGTCTGCGGCACCTGACTGACCAGATTACGAACCTCCGCTGCAGTTGTCGCCCCCAGCGCCGGAGTCGGCCCATGATCGAGGAACACCCCCGTCACCCCGGGATTTCGCGACAACTGAGCCGAGAATCGAAGCTGCGTGGCCGAATGCACACCGAACGACGTGTGACGACCACCCACCGCCAGCGGCGCATCCTGCGCATACGCACGACCGGACCACGCTGCATTCCCAACGGCAGCCGCCGCAGCAGTCGCCGCCGAGCCAACCAGAAAGCGTCTCCGGGATACAGGATTCCGCTTCAGAAACGAACGAATCCAATCGTGCTGCTCCGCCATGGTCATATCAGCAGCAAGAGCCTCCGGAACCCCGGCGGCGACGGTTTCTCCTCGCGGATTCGTCGGCATACCCCGACTGTTCCGCTGCAAAGAATACTTACCGACGCAAAAGATCGACTTGTCGATGAAGTCGACGTGAACAGCGATGAAGAACGGGACGAACGAGTATCAAAAGGACCTTGCTCGACCTGCGTCTCAAACGCTCACCGTTGTGTCGGATGCACGGCCAGGTGCTAGCACTGGGGTGAGCGTCCGGCACGTAGGCGAGCGTTTGACTCGTGGGTGTGCTCGACCTGTGGCTCGTGGGGGTCCTGCATGGTGGGGTGTTTTTGGTGTGGGTATGCAGAACACCCCCGGGGACCGTGTGGTTCCCGGGGGTGTTCTGTGAAAGTGTGTTCGGCGGTGTCCTACTCTCCCACACCCTGTCGGGTGCAGT